>CADBQM010000360.1 GCA_902796795.1 uncultured Eubacteriales bacterium | reverse complement strand
CGCCTCCGCTTCGATAAGCTCGGCCGCTTCTTTGCGGGGATCTCCTCCACGCTCTGGCCGCTCGCCGTCATCTACGCCTTCTCCTACATGCGGAAGGACGCGCGCAAGCAGACCTTCTTCGTCTATTACCTGATCTCCTTCGGCGTCGCGCTCGGCATCGCGATGGCAGGCAATCTCTTTACGCTCTACTGTTATTATGAGCTGCTGACGCTGACCACCGTCCCGCTCGTCATGCATACGAAGACGCGCGAAGCGGTCCGCGCGGCCCGCTCCTATTTCTGGGTCTCGATCGGCGGCGCCGCCTTTGCCTTTATCTCCATCGTCTTCCTGATCGTCGGCGGGAAAGAGACGGAGAGCCCTGCGGTCATCCGCTTCTTCTACCTGCTCGGCTTCTTCGGCTTCGGCGTCAAGTCCGCCGTCTTCCCGCTGCACTTCTGGCTGCCGCGGGCTTCGGTCGCGCCGACGCCCGTCACCGCGCTCCTGCATGCGGTCGCGGTCGTGAAAGCCGGCATTTTCTCCCTGATCCGTCTGACCTACGACGGTTACGGCACGGCGATCCTCCAAGGCTCTTTTGCGCAGTATATCGCACTCGGCTTTGTGCTCTTTACGATCCTCTACGGTTCCGTGATGGCGGTCCGGGAGCCGCATTTCAAGCGCCGGCTTGCCTATTCGTCCGTTTCGAACCTGTCCTACGTGCTCTTCGGCGCGCTCCTGATGACGAAGGACGGTCTCAGCGCGGGACTGCTGCACATGGCCTTCCACTCGAATATGAAGATCCTCTCCTTCTTCGCTGCCGGCGCGGTCCTCACGATGACCGGCCGCGAATACCTGGAGGAGCTGAACGGACTCGGGAAGCGGATGCCCGTGACCTTTGCCTGCTATCTGATATCCGCGCTTGCCCTGACCGGCATTCCGCCCTTCTGCGGCTTTGTCAGCAAATGGTCGCTGCTTTCCGCCGCGATCTCCTGTGGTACGCTGCCGGCATTGATCGGCGCGGGGATCCTGGTCTTCGCAGCTTTTCTTTCGGCAATCTACATGCTGACGCCCGCGCGCCGGGCCTTCTTCCCGGATAAAAACGCGGATCTTACGGGCATCGAAACGGTCCGCGAGACCGACGCGCTCATGATCGTCCCGATGCTGATCCTCGCGGCGGGCACGCTTGCGACCGGCCTCCTCGCAGGCCCGATCTTAAACGCAGTCTCCGGCATTGCCGCCGGGCTGCTGCCATAAGGAGGTGCGCGTATGATGACGGCTCTCCTGATCGCGGTCCCCTTCCTCTTCTCCTTCCCCGCCTTCTTTGCGGAGAAGAAGAGCACGCGGCTTTCTTATTTCTTTGCGCTCTTAGGCACGCTGCTGACGTTTTTGCTCTCCCTTGCGCATGCCTTCTTCCCCGGCGGACCGCTCGTGCTCCCGCTCATGTCACGGGGCGGCCTGCGCTTTGAAAGCGACGGTTTCCGGCGCATTTACGTACTGCTCCTGTCCTTCATGTGGTTCGCCGTGATGCTGCTTTCCCGGGACTATTTCCGCGGTCATCACCGTACCGGCCGCTACTATCTCTTCAACCTGATGACGCTGTCCGCGACGATCGGCGTTTTCCTTTCCGCGGACTTTTTCACGACGCTCGTCTTCTTCGAGATCATGTCTTTCACCTCCTTCCCCTGGGTCATCCAGGAGGAGACGGAAGAAGCCGTAAAAGCCGCCTGCACCTATCTCGCGGTGGCGGTGATCGGCGGACTTGCCGCGCTGATGGGCCTGTTCCTCTTAAGCCACCATCTGGGCACGCTGGTGTTCTCGGAGCTTCCGGCCGCCGCCGCTGCCTGCAAAGACCACGCGGTCCTTTACGTCGCCGGCGGCTGCATCCTCTTCGGCTTCGGCGCCAAGGCGGGCATGTTCCCGCTGCACATCTGGCTGCCGAAAGCACATCCCGCGGCGCCTGCGCCCGCTTCCGCGCTGCTTTCCGGCGTACTCACGAAATCCGGCGTCTTCGGCGTGATCGTGCTGACTTCCCGGATCTTCGCCGGGGACACGGCCTGGGGCGCAGTCCTGTTGTTCCTCGGCGTCATCACGATGCTGCTCGGCGCGATCCTTGCGCTCTTCTCCGTCAACCTGAAGCGGACGCTGGCCTGCTCCTCCATGTCCCAGATCGGCTTCATCCTGACCGGCCTCGGCATGAGCGCGCTGCTCGGCGAAGAAAACGCCATCGCGGTCCGGGGCGCTTTCCTGCACATGCTGAACCATTCGGTCTTCAAGCTGATCCTCTTCATGTCGGCCGGCATCGTCTATATGAACGCCCATACGCTCGACCTGAACAAACTCCGGGGCTTCGGCAGGAAAAAGCTGCTGCTCCTTCTTGCCTTCCTTTCCGGCGCGGCCGGCATCAGCGGCATCCCGCTCCTTTCCGGCTACGTAAGCAAGACGCTCTTACATGAAAGCATCGTCCACGGGGCGCACCTCGCGGAAGGAACACGTTTCCTTTCGATGTCGGCCCCGCTCCTCCTCCATATCGTCGAGTGGTGCTTCCTCTTCGCCGGCGGCATGACGCTCGCCTACATGACCAAGCTCTTTGTCTGCCTCTTTGTGCAGAAACCGGCGGAAGAAGCCGCAGGAGAGGCCGCCGCACAGCATCGCTGTACCGAAAAAGCCGCCGCACCGCAAGCAGCCGAAGAAGAACACGGAGCTACGCACAGCTTTGGCCGGCCCTTCTCCTACATGGGCCTTCCGACCGGCCTTGTGCTCGCCTTCTCTGCGCTGCTGCCGCCTGTTTTCGGCGCCACAGCTTCGTTCTCCATGGACTGGCTCGCAGATCTCGGCACGGATTTCTTCCTGCCCGGCGCCTGGGAAGAAACGGTCCGCTACTTCTCTTTTGAAAACCTGAAGGGCGGCCTGATCTCCATCGGGATCGGCGTGCTGCTTTACCTCCTCTTTGTCCGCCTGTTCCTGATGGACAAAGAGTGCTACCTCGACCGCTGGCCGAAGAAGCTGGACCTCGAGGACGCCGTCTACCGTCCGCTGCTGCTCCGGCTCCTGCCCGGCATCCTGACGCCGCCCGCCCGGCTCTTTGCCGAAAACCGCGTGACCGGCTTCCTCGCAAAGAAGCTGCTCGCCCTTGCGGGCTTTGTCTCCGGGCTCTTCGCCGAAAACCGCGTGACCGGCTTCCTCGCAAAAGCGGCCGTCCGCCTTTCCGGGATCCTCTCGCGGGCCTTCTCCGACATGGTGGACGCGTTCGTCCTGCTCCTGCGCCGCTCGGTCTTCCGGGAAAACCGGCAGCCGGCTTCCGCAAAGGAACTCACGTCCGCTTCGTACCGGGCCGGCGCGGTCCTGGACCGCCTCTTCTCCCGCGGCCCTGAGCGTGAAAAGAGGGCAAAGAAAAAGAACGGTACGAAAGAAGATCGCCTTGCGCGTCTTTCTTACCGTACCGTCCATACGTTTATCAAGACCACCCACGAGATGTCGGACTCCATGTCCTTTGCGCTGCTCGCGCTCGTGCTCGCGCTTTCCGCGGTCCTGATCTATATCCTTGCCGTCCACCGTTAACGGTGACGATTTGTTTTATTAATTGCAGCTGCTCCGCTTATTCCGCTGTCTGCCGCTTACAGCAGGCACTGCGCCGCGAGCGTCACGCCGCTTAAAATGACCCAGATCCGCATCGTCTTCTTTCCGGAGAGGAGATGCACGAGCGTGCATACGCAGCCCGCAAAGAGCACAGCCACGAGCCAGGTCGACTTGATCCTGAGCTCCGTGAAGCCGTATTCGCCGATATACAGCGCAAGCTTGGAAAAAGCGATCGCCGCAAACATAATCCCTGCCACCAGGATCACCACCTCCGCAGCCACCAGCGCGGGGGATCTTTTTTCTCCGGAGCAGCGGCTCGTGCGCATGGAAAGCCACAGGAGCACGAAGTTGACTGCCATCACCTGGCAGAGCTCAAAGAAGCCCTGGCGTGCATAACCGGAGAGGGTGAAGCCTTCTGGAAGCCTGCCGACGAATGCGCCGAAGAGATACTGCCCCTGGATCACAAAGAAAAGCAGATAGACCGCGCTGAAGACAAAGAGCAGGATCGTCCAGACGATCGGCGGTACCTTCCCGAGCGCATTGATAAAGCGCAGGAAACCGTTCGCGCGGCCTTCGACGTGAGCGCGGGTCTCGTGGCGCATCCCCGCAAGGAGGCCAAAGACGTAAAGCCCGACCGGGATACTCAGAATAAAGTAGAGGATATATTCGCCCCACTCAACATCAAAGATCTTTAAGAAGTCTGCCACGACCTTCTCAAAGCGCGCGTCGGCCTGTGCCAGCATCCGCACCGCGATCACAAGCAGGATCACTGCGGCGATCAGCGCAAGCAGCGTCCATAGGACGGCCAGTCCTTTCTTTTTCTCTCCACCTTTTTCCCGGTCCCGGAAGATGTGGATGATCGCCTGGACCTGGAGGATAAAGCGTTTAAAGGGGATGATGAAGGCGCCGTCCATCGCGTCGAAGAAGAACAGCCGGGAGCTTTCGTACCGCGCAAGCCGCCCGGAGCGGGCCAGCACGTAGTAGATCCCGAAGGCATGTGCAAAGAAGAATACAAACCCCTCTTCCCAGACGTTCGTTTCCGGAATGTAAGGCGCGGCGAGCGCTGTCCCGAAGACGATACGTACCGTCGTCAGAAGGAGGCACAAAAGCCACACCCCCGCCTCAAAGCGGAACTTTTCCTTCCGGTACAGCACTTCGGCAAACGCCACGAACGCCGCCACAAAAATGCCAAAGCAGATCCGGAAGGTCAGCAGATATGTAAAATAGAGCTCATCATGATAAAACGGGGCGTCTATATCACGGAAAAGCCCGAATATGTACAGATACGCCGGGATCAGCATCAGAAGGGCGATGATCTTCTCGTCCAGCGGGAAAGTACGCCGTACCGGCACAGTGTTCTGTACGCCCGCTGGTACGCTGCCCGATATGCCTGTCTGTCCGCTTTCCGGCTGTGCCTGAGCCGTCTCCGCGGCTGCCATATTGTTATTGACCGGATCTGCGGCAGTGCTGCCTTCTGTATGCAGATCCTCTTCGATCTTTGTAAGTCCCATCATTACCTCCGCCGTTTCCGGCCTGTTTTATGCCTCTTCCGGATCATCCTCAAACTCGAGAAGGTCTCCCGGCTGGCATTTCAGTTCATGGCAGATCGCCATCAGCGTGGAAAAACGGATCGCCTTCGCCTTGCCGGTCTTCAGGATCGACAGATTCACGGGCGTGATCCCGATCCTGGCCGCAAGCTCGTTGGACGATATCTTCCGCTTCGCCATCATTACGTCAACATTTACAATGATCCGCATGCCGCACCTCCTCCGTCAGACCGTCAGGTCCAGTTCGTCCTTCATGGCGATCGCCTGCTGGAAGCAGTTCTTGACGATCCGGACGATCAGCGCCACAAAGGCTGCCGCAACGGCCACAAAGAGCAGGGCGTGGTAGAACGCGCCACTGACGGCACAGACGACGGCGACCAGCACACAGAGCCAGCTGATGATGCGCATCAGTTTCACGTTCTCCGTGACAAAGACCTCTCCGCGCTTCACGTTTGCGAGCAGCCGCCACATGAAGATCAGGAAGATCCAGCCGATCACGGTGCAGATGTAGAGCGCCGTCACGATGATGTAGTAGACCGTATCCCCGGGGAAACGCGTCCCGAAGTACCAGCGCGTGACCGGAAACATGAAAATGTCCATCAACAGCAGAATAACGGCAAAAATGAACAGGCAGATCTGTGAGAGCAGAATGCTTTTATCTTTATCAAGTCCCATGGCATGCCTCCT
>CADBQM010000359.1 GCA_902796795.1 uncultured Eubacteriales bacterium | reverse complement strand
CCTTGCGGTCGGCACGCGGCGGACGGAAGCACCGTACGTCCTGTTTCTTTCCGGCAGCTGCGGCCGTTTTCCTGCCGCGCTTTCTGCACGGATGTTTGCGCATTTTTCCGATGACCCGTCGCTGGAGGTCGTTTTCACGGCCGGCTATGACGGAAAAGAGGACGGCGATATGGCAAAAGCCTATGACGAAGCGCTGTTTTCCGTCTGTCCCGTCTACGGGAAGGAGAAGCTTTTCTCCCTCGGTCCGCAGCTCTTTCTCCGGGACCTCGGCGCGATGCTCGTGAAACGGGAACTGATCACGGACTGCCCGCCGGAGGTCGGCGCGCTGACGGCGCCGGAACGCCTTTATGCCGCGCACGCGCTGTACCGGGATGCCCGGGTGTGCTGCGATCCGGAACTCAGGACCGCTTATTCGCGGCATCTTTCCCCCGCCGTCCTTTTCCGTGACATGTTCTGCTTCGGCGCCGCGCTGCGGCTTTATTACCAGAGCTTCGGGATCGGTTTCCGCATGCATAAGAAGATGCGCGGCACCGGTTTTACGGACAATCCTGTCCTGGAGACGAGCCTCGGGAAAGCCGTCGGGAACGCGGGACGTAAGGCCGCGGGGGCCCTGCTTAAGAGCGGCGCCTTTTACAAGCTTCCCTGGCTCTTCCTGACGGTGCTTTCCGGCCGGCTCGGTGCGGCGCTCGGGAACTGGTATCACCGGCTGCCGGCTTCCGTGAACCGGAAGCTTGCCGGTGGACGCTATTTCTGAATCAGGCAGTGAACAGTATATTTCAGAGGATGAGATCGAATGCGATACTATCTTGACGAATTTAAATATGACGGCAGCCGGATCTACGTGAAGGGCTGGGGCGGTCCGGAGCACCTTTCGGATACGCTTACCGTCCGCCTGCTCGATGAAGAGGACAGGGCGTTGCCCGTGGACGTGCGCTACAGCGCGCGTCCGGACGTGGTCCGGATCATGTATAAGCAGGAAGGCAATAAAAACCTCGGCTTTGCTTTTTACTACGACGGGCCGCTGATCGGGCGCGCGATCCTGGAGCTTTCCGCGAAGGAGACCGCGATCGACTGCATCCGGATCCCGCTCCGGATGAAAGAGGCAGAGCAGGAGTACCGGCGCCAGCGGAACCTCCCGCACCGGATCAAGCGCTTCCTGAAAACAAAAAACAAGGCGGAATTCCGCCTGAATGAAAAATATCTGTTTCTGAACGACCAGGACAAGAAATACGCGGTCTTCTATGAACGGACACTGCCGGATAAGAAGACCCTGAAGGCGCACGCGGAGCAGACATTTCCCGTGATGCCCCTGTTCTCCGTCCTGGTGCCGGTGTTCCGCCCGGACAGGAAATACCTGGAGGAAATGATCGCCTCGGTGCAGGCGCAGAGCTACGGACGCCTTGAACTGATCCTTGCGGACGCGAGCCCGGAGGATGCGGAGCTGAAGACGTACCTTGAGAACCTTGCAAAGAAGGATGCCCGCATCCGTCCGCTTTTCCTTAAGGAGAACGGCGGGATCTCGGAGAACACGAACGCCGCGCTGAACGCGGCAAAAGGCGACTTTATCGCACTGCTGGACCAGGACGACCTGCTGCATCCGGACGCGCTCTTTAAGATGGCGGAAGCGATCAATAAAGCGCCCGAGGCGGACTTCCTCTACAGTGACGAAGATAAGCTGAACATGGATACGGGCCTGCATTTCGACCCCTATTTCAAGCCGGACTTCAGTCCCGCACTGCTGCTTTCCGGCAATTATATCTGCCACCTGCTCGTCGTGAAGCGGACGCTGGCAGAGGAGGCCGGCGGCTTCCGGAAGGCGTTCGACGGCGCCCAGGACCACGATTTCGTGCTCCGTGCTTCGGAACGCGCGAAGAAGGTCGTCCACGTGCCGGAGATCCTCTATACCTGGCGCGTCCATACGGGCAGTACGGCGGCCGGCGTCGGGGAGAAGAACTATGCGGAAGAAGCGGGCGGCCGCGCCGTAAAGGAGGCACTTCAGCGCCGCGGCTTTGATGCGGAAGTCTGCCCGATCCCGACGCTGCCCGCACATTTCGAACCGAAGATCCGACTGAATACGGAACCGCTCGTTTCCGTCCTGATCCCGAACAAGGACAAGAAAGAGATGCTGAAGCGCTGCATCACGTCGCTCCGGGAAGTGAATACCTACAGGAAGCTGGAGATCCTGGTGATCGAAAACGGGTCGGAGGAAGAAGAGACCTTCCGGTATTACCGTGAACTGGAAAACGAGCCGGACGTCCGCGTCCTCTCCTGGGATAAGGGCTTCAACTATGCGGCGATCAACAACTTCGGCGCGGAAGAAGCAAAAGGCGAGGTCTTGCTCCTCCTGAACAACGATACGGAAGTGAAGAAGCCGGATTCGATCTACAGCATGCTTTCCTACCTTGCGCTGGACAAGAGCGGCGCGGTCGGCGCGAAGCTCCTCTACGGCGACGGCACGCTGCAGCACGCGGGCGTCCT
>CADBQM010000358.1 GCA_902796795.1 uncultured Eubacteriales bacterium | reverse complement strand
GGCACTGCTTCCACGGGCGCTGCTTCTGCCGCCGGTGCCGCTTCTCCGTTCAGGATCAGCTTCTTCTGCTGCTCAAATTCTTCCTGTGTGAGGATCCCTGCGTCCAGGAGCTCCTTCAGCCCCTTCAGCGCTTCGATCCGCTGCGTCCAGTTGACCGGGGCTGCTTCCGGCTGCTTTTCAGCCTTTACTTCCGGCTGCGGTGCGGCTTCCTGCGGTGCTGCCGGCTGTGCCCGGACTTCGGGAGCAGCTGCCGGCTGCGGCGCTCTCGCGGCCGCTTCTTCCATTTTCCGCCTTCTTTCCGCTACCTCTGCCTCATTGACCCCGTTCTTGTTTCTGCCGCAGGCACAGGTCCCGACGTAAGAGGGGTTCACGCGTCCGCAGGTACAGCGCCATGAGCCGCCGGCAAGCTGCACCGGTCCCGTCGTATAACGATATCCGGAAGCTTCCCGCGAGCCGGAAACGGAGACCACACTGTCCCGCGGCATCAGTTCACCGCGTTCCAGCTTTTCCAGTTCTTCCTTCAGATGATCGATCGCCATCGTCCTGTGGCTGCGTGCCAGTACATAAGAGCGGATCATACAGATCCCGGCGATGATCAGGACCACTGCGACGAACAGCAGGAAAAAGTGCAGGCCGCGCATGGTCTTGTATTCCTGATACGATCCCAAAAGCTGTTTGAACGGGGCGGAACTGAGCAGGATCGTCAAGCAGTATAACGACCCGAAACCGCCGACGGCGGTCATGATGATCCCGCCGACGAGCCGTCCGACGTAAGTCGTTTCCCTGTATTCCTGGAGCGAGCTCCGAAGCCGCTCGATCTCCCCCGCTGATTCGTATTGTTCCCTAACATCTTTACTTATTCCTCACTTTCTTTTGATGCAGAAGATACATTTTGGAATCATTGTACAATTTTTTACCCCAGCAGCGTGACCGGGATGTACAGGACCGTCGGATGCCCTTCGGTCACCGCTTCCAGGACGAGCCGGTTCACCGGGGCGACCGTCTCCCCTGCTTCGATCACGAAGTCTGCCTGTCCCAGGTGATCCTTCGAATGGCCGTTCTCCTGGTTGATGCGGACCGCCGAGCGTCCGCTCGCGACGCGGAAGCCTTCGGGCAGCAGCCAGCGGAGCGAAAGATTGTACGGCTCGTTCTCATGTCCGGAAGTTTTGTTGATGAAATCGATATGGACGCGGCACTGTCCGAGCGGGCAGATCTCCGGCGCATCCGCAAGTGTCACATAGGCCTCGTAAAGCGGCGTTTCAAAATACAGGCTGTAGGGCTTCAGATAGCGAAGCGCCGCCTTCAGGCGCCGGTCTTCCCGGATCCGGCGGATCAGGACTTCTTTTACGTCGTCCGGGATCTCGTTCTCCTCCGTATACGAAAGCGTAACGTCCGCTTCGTTTGCGATCAGCGTACCGGGCGCCAGGCGGACGACGCGTTCCGTCAGCGCCGTGCAGTTTCCCGGCAGGCCGCGGCCGCAGTCGCCGCGGGCGATGGAGATCGTGACGATATCGTCGCCCAGGTACTCCCGCCAGTCGGCCGGGATCGCCGCCATGCCGCCGAGGATGCCGAGCGTCGCGCCGACCGTCGCACCGGTGCAGTCGGTATCGTCCCCGCAGTTGATGGCCAGGATCATGGACTTTTTGAAATCGCCCTCGCCGTAGAGGAGCCCGAGCACCGTATAGGCGACGTTCGAGGGCGCTTCGAACCAGCCGTCGCCGATATCCGCGTTCAGCTGCTGGACCGCGTTCCGTGTTTCCCGCGGCGCCATGCCTTTGTCATAGGCTTCCAGGACGAAGCGCACGCTCTTTGCGACCCTGGATCCCGCCGGGATCACGGCCAGCGCCGTTTCAATGCAGGACCGGATGTCCGTCAGGACAAAGGCCGCGGACTGCATCGCGCCGACGAACGCCGCTGCGATCGTCCCCTCTCCCGCGCCGTGGTCGACCTTCGCGTCTTCCATTGCGTAGCGGGCGGCCGCTTCCGGCGCGCCGGGCGTGACCGAAGCCCAGATCTCCGTCCGGATCCAGGCGCCGTTGGAGTCCTTCCAGTTGTTGTCGTAATCTCCGGACGTCGGCGCCGCAAGACCCCGCTGCATATTGATCTTCCCGAGGCCGTACTCGTTCCAGTGCGGTGTGATAAAGCTCAGCCAGAATTCCCCGAGCAGCGCGGCGCTGATGCGCTTCGGTCCTTCTTTTTCCAGCGCGTAGAGCCAGACCAGCTGCAGGTCGAGGTCATCGTTCGGCAGGACTTCGCCGGGCTTAGTGACAAAGCCCTGGATATCCAGCATCTCCCGGGTGCCCTCATAGGGCGTGCCCATGGTGCCGCCGATGTTCTTGCCGATCCAGCAGGCGTTTACCTTGTCTTTATAATAATCGAAATTCAGCTTCATCTGTGACCCTCCTGATGGCAGAAGCCGTATATTAATGTGATTATATCGTATCATTCAGAAAAAAAGAAGATTGCAGATTGACAATAAATGTGACATCATAAAATCGTATAGTAAAAGGATAAGGAGAATACGGACATGAAAGCATACGTTCCGCCTTTTACAGGGCCGCTTGCCGATTTCCCGAAGGATCCGGACG
>CADBQM010000357.1 GCA_902796795.1 uncultured Eubacteriales bacterium | reverse complement strand
CGGCATCCGGGCCGGCCGCCTCGAGCGGGGCTTCCCGGCGGATCTCGTGGCGTTTTCCGCGCCGGAGATCGCCGTGCGGCGCGTCTTTTTGCGGGGGCGGGAATTCCTTTTCTGACGATCTCTGCCCGGACGGATCCATGCTTATGCCGATTGTCCGGCAGCTTGACGGCTTACGGCCGGCAGCGGAGCCGGACGGGAGACGTCCTGTACGTTCCGCCTTGCATAAACGGAGGGAGACAACCATGCTAACGGAAAAACTTGCGAAACAATGCGGCTGGAGAGAAAACGGCCGGTATGACGTGGCGGTAGTGGGCGCGGGCCCGGCCGGAGTGGGGGCTGCCATTGCAGCCGCAAGAAAGGGATTGCGGGTCGCGCTCATAGAGAGCTACGGCTTTGCCGGCGGTGTGGCAACCAAATCCTGCGTGCCGCTTTACTTTGGCTTCGGCATTGACGGAAAGCAGAGTACCGCCGGCCTGTCGGAAGAATTCATCCGGCGCATGGATGAGGCGGGCGCGGCGTCGTTCATCGCCACCAAAGACTGCGCGTATCCGGAATTCCGTCCCATCGCCGGACGTCCGCTGACAAAGAGGATTCAGCTTCACCCCGAAACCATGAAGCTCATGTACCGCCGCATGCTGGATGAAGCGAAGGTGGAATGCATTTTCTACGCCCAGATGGTGGACGCCGTCACGGAAGGAGACCGGATCGCCGCGCTTCTGGTGAATTTCCTGGAGGGACCGGGACTGGTATACGCCGACTATTTTATCGACTGCACCGGCGACGCGCTGATGTTCCGCCAGGCCGGCGTTCCGGTCAACAAGTATGCGGAAGAGGACGGGATGCACAAGTCCATGTTTTTCTTCGTGGGCGGCGTCACCCCCTTCGATCACGATTACAACAGCAGACTCTATCTGGAAGCGCGCGAGGCGGGACGATTGCCGGAGAAGGTCTGGCAGTACTTCGGGTATTCGCTCTCCCTCAATCCCGGCGTGGTCAATATTGCCGTCTGCTACGACGAGGGAGACGCGCTGGACTCCCGCGACATGAGCCGCATGGACGGGGAGCTCCGCGAGGCGGTCTTTGCCGTTGTGGACTTTCTCAGAAAGGAAATGCCCGGGTTCTCCCGCTGTTATCTGCTTGAAACGGCATCCCACGTAGGCGTCCGGGTGGGGCAGGGCATCGTCGGCATGGATGCGGTGTCGGAAGAGCTTGTTGCCGCAGGATTGGCTACCGATTCGCCCGTCGCGCTCATCAACCGCACCTACGGCGCTCATGCCAACGGCAGCAGGACCTTCATGGCTGCCTGGTCAAAGAGCGCCGGCGGGTTCAGCGCCGTTCCCATGGGGGCGCTCATTTCTCCGTATCTGTCCAACGCGCTGGCGGCCGGGCGCGGCATCTCCGCCGATCCGCACACGGTGGCGACCTTCCGCATGATGAACACCTGTATGACCTTGGGCGAAGCGGCGGGACTCATGACGTCTCTCGGCGGGGATATGCGGACGCTGGAATACGCCCGTCTGCGGCCGGAGCTGGATCGCGCCGGATTTATCCTGAAAGAAGAATGAGGCGCGACCGCCCCTGTCCTCCGTGCGCGTCCGTTCCGATCGCCTTCGCCGCCTTCCCGGCTGCTTCTTCGGCAGGAAAAACCGCTCCGTCCGATAATCCGGACGGAGCGGTTTTTCCTGCGCGATCGCATGGATCCTTCGATGGCTTTGACGAAAGGGAGGAAGATGGGGAGGCGCGGAAGGGAAGAAGCTTTGCCGGGGGAGGGCGCAGGATTCCTGTGCCGTTCACTCGGCGGCCTCCTCGCCGACAAGACTGCGCACCCAGATGCCGCTGTGCACCATGAGACAGCCGATGGACGATTTGACGATATCCGTTCCCTGCGTGATCCAGAAGATCCAGTGGATGCTGAGCGGGGTGAAGCGCGTGAGGAAGAAGGTCAGCGGCAGCATCAGCGCCCAGACGGGGCCGGAGTCGAATAGCATCGTCAGAAAGACGCGGCCGCCGGAGCGGAGCGTGAAGTAGGAGGCCGTCGAGACGGCGTTGAAGGG
>CADBQM010000356.1 GCA_902796795.1 uncultured Eubacteriales bacterium | reverse complement strand
GCCGTCCCGAAGCCGCTCGGAAAGGAAGAAAACCTGAAAGCCCTGCTGAAGGTCTTCCCGGAAGGAACGGTCGATGCCGGTGTCGACGGCGGCACGCTGCGCATCCGCCTTACGGTCGATGGTAAAGCGGTGAAGCCGGAGCGCGTGGAATTTGCCTGGACGCCTTATTATGAAGTCAACGTGAAAAGCGCGGCCGGTCTTCCGGTATTTCCGTTTGTACTGGAGGCAGCTGCGGAAGAATAGAGGAGGCAGATATGCTTTTGTATTATGTCAGACACGGCGATCCGATCTATGATCCGGACCAGCTGACGCCGCTTGGAAAACGGCAGGCGGAAGCGGTGGCGCGAAGACTCGCACGATATGGGCTGGACGAGATCTACGTCTCCAGTTCGACACGCGCGAAACAGACCGCGGCGCCGACCTGCGAGATCCTGAAGAAGGAGCCCGTGGTCCTGGACTGGACGAACGAGGACTATGCCTGGCGGCAGCTGACGGTCAAAAACAAGGAAGGGCGGGTATTCTGGGGCTTCGGCGACCCGGAAACAAAAAAGCTCTTCGCATCGGAAGAGCTTGGGAAGCTGCGTTTTGAATGGTACCGGCATCCTTATTTCGAAGGCACCCAGTTTGAAGCCGGCATCAAACGGATCCAGAAGGAGACCTATGCCTTTCTGGAGAGCCAGGGACTGAAGTTCGACCCGGAGCGCGGCGGATTTACCGAGCAGTTCCCGAACGAGAAGCGGATCGCGCTGTTCGCGCACCAGGGCTTCGGCCTGGCTTTTTTAAGCGTGCTCGTGAATATCCCGTATCCGCAGTTCAGCATCCACTTTGACGTCAGCCATTCGGATCTTACGGTGATCGAATTTGAAAAGACCGGGGATCTCGTGATACCGCGGATCCTTACGCTTTCCAATGATGCACATCTGTACGGGGACGGCCTGCCGACGAAATACAACAACCGGCTTTATATCTGACGGGTTCAGTTTACCAGGGATCCCTCCGCGTCCAAGAGCATGCCGCCCATGATGCGGTCGGTATAGCCGGCGGGCAGCGGGGCAGGCCGGTCGAAGGACGTCGTCATATGGTAGACTTTTTCTTCTTCCGCGGAAACGTCCAGCCCGTGGATGACTTCCATGGCATGCAGGGCGAGCCCGGCGCTGGCGCGGTGGGGACGGTGACCGATCATCGCCCAGGCCATCTCGGCAGCGCCGACACCGCGGTGCTGGCCGTAATCCGCAATGGTCTCGGGACCGTAGAGTGGAGAACCGGTAAAGCCATGGGTGAAAGGCATTTCCGTTTCCTGCGTATTATTGCGGATCAGGCGGACGGAACCGTTGAAGGTGTTCGGGTCTCCCAGCTTCAGGATGCCCTCCGTACCGTAGATCACCAGGGAAGACTGCTCCTCGTCGATGCTCTCCCCGTCAAAATGGAGCGTACCGACGGCGCCGTTCTCAAACAGCAGGGAGCCCGCATACAGGTTATCGTCGGCGGTCTTCCAGCTTCTGCCGAATTCACCA
This sequence comes from uncultured Eubacteriales bacterium, assembly GCA_902796795.1. GTDB lineage: Bacteria > Bacillota > Clostridia > Lachnospirales > Lachnospiraceae > UBA1267. Next base: position 2,561 of record CADBQM010000356.1, on the reverse strand, counting down.
GCCCGGAGCATGCGTGCCGCATGCTCTTTGCTTTCTGAGACGAAGCCGTTTACTTTCCTGACGGGACCCAGCAGGCTGAGCAGCGCCGTCACATAGTAGATGCCCAGGTCGTAAGCGAAGCCGCCGCCCGGATTCCGGATAAAGCGGAAGATCTCGGAATTCAGCGCATGCGCACGGTTGACGGCTGCGCAGGCCGAGGTGACCTCGCCGATCATGCCGCGGTCGATGTAAAAACGCGCTGTCTGCAGGCCGGCGCCCAGGAAGGTATCGGGAGCCGCGCCGAGGTACAGGCCTTTTTCCCGCGCCAGCGCTTCCAGCTCTTTCGCCTGTTCAAAACCGACGCAGAGCGTTTTTTCGGTGAAAACGTTCTTCCCGGCCTCCAGCAGTTCCCTGATGACCGTGTAATGGGCGGCGGGACCGGTGAGGTTGACGGCCAGCCGGATCTCCGGATCGGCCTTGATTTCCTCCATGGTCATCACAGGGACGCCGAACAGTTCGGATTTTTCCCGGGCGCTTTCCGCATTGTTGTCGCATATGCCGGCAAGGTCGATCACGGAAAAAAGATTCTTAAGATTCTTGATATAGATATAACTGATCATACCGCAGCCGATCACGGCTGTCTTGATCTTTTCCATTGGATCTGCTCCTTACGACGGATCTTTTCAGTTTCTTACGGACGGATGCCTGCTTTGATGAAGTTGTCCGTATGATGCTCCATCATCTCACTGACCATGTCAAAGTCCTTCATATCATAGACCTTCGTCACACCGGTAAATTTCCAGATACCTTTTTCCAGCAGTTCCATGGCACGGCGGCACAGGCCTGCTTCGTACTCGATGCGGCGCTCGTGGCAGTTGATGGTCGTGATGGCTTTGAAATTCCAGAGCATATAGTTGATCGTACGGGGACCGTCGTTGTGATAACCGCCGATGCCCAGGCGTCCGTGTGCCTTTACCAGGTCGCCCGCGAGCTGCAGGCCGTCCTCGGTGCCCGTAAATTCCATGACGGTGGGGATGCCCGGCGCGAACACGCTGAAATTGTTGCCGCTGCGGGTCAGGTCCGCCTTGAAAGTCTCAAAGGTGCTGAGGTAATGCTGGGGGATCTCCTCCGGGAGGTAGGTCTCGGTCGCCCCGAACTTTTTCGCGTTCTCCAGGGCTTCCGGCCGCTTGTCGATCGCGATGATGTCGCCGTAGCCCATCGCCTTGAACAGCGCGATGGTGCCCAGCCCCATGTAGCCGCAGCCGACGACTGCAACGGGATCGCCCAGGGTCTCTACCGGCAGTTTCATGGCGGCGGAAAGAAGGCACGCAAGCGGTTCGGAGATCGCGTCTTCGTCCTTCAGGCAGTCCGGCACATGCGCGGTCTTTTCGGGAGAAACGACGATGTATTCTCTGTAGGCGCCGCCGCCGAGACCGGTCACACGGTCGCCGACCTTGAAGCCTTCCACGTTTTTGCCGACTTCGGCTACGACACCGATCGCCTCATGGCCCAGGATGTCGCCTTCCTTTGCCGTTGCCCAGGGATACCATTCCGAATGGCACATGCCGGTCAGCGTTACCTTTACCAGCATCTCATTATCACTGTATTTCGGGATCGGCACCTCGATGATCCTGCTTTTCCGGGGACCTGCCATTACCATCTGACGCATCATACCTTCCATCGTTCCACACTCCTTTATTACGGTTGATAGCTGTATTATAAACGCGGCAGCCGCGGATCCGTCAGAACAGAAGCGACAAAACAACTGGACAAAAACGCTGTTCCTGCTATACTTAAACCAGGAACCAAGGAAAGGAGGCACCCTATGGCCTTACTGCTCGTCGGCGCTTCACCCATCCGTCTCGGACATTACGAGACGCACAGCCACGACTGTTATGAGATCATCGTGAATACGGAGGGCGACGGTGTGGCGGAGATCGGCGGACGCGAGTATCCGTTTGCACCGGGCTCGGTCCACGTGATACCGCCGGAGATGCCGCACCGGAAAAGTGCGCCCGGCGGATTCAAAGACATCTATCTGCGCACGGAGACGCTGTACCGTGCGGATGCACCAAGAAAAACGCCGCTTACACTGAAGGAACCGCTGATCCTTTCCGATGACAGCTGCCATACCATGACGAATCTGCTCATGATCCTGCTGTCCCGCTACCTGATCCAGAAAGAAACAGATTCCGTCATGGAAACGATAGTGGACGCGGTACTGCAGATGATCGAGGCCCGCGTCCAGCTGCCGCCGGTACCGCCGGCCGTAAGCGCCGTGATCCGCAGCATCACCGCCTCCTACAGCGATCCGGATTTCCAGGTGACCGACGCGCTGACCGCCGCCGGCTACAGCAAGGACCACCTGCGGCGCTGTTTTCAGCAGGCGACCGGGATGACGCCCCATGCTTACCTGACGGATATCCGGATCCGCTATGCGAAGCGCCTGCTGCGGGAGAAGGAAGGAAGACGGCTGCCGGTCAGCGAGATCGCGATGCTGAGCGGTTATTACGACCCGGATTATTTCTGCAGGCTTTTTCGGGCGCAGACCGGCATGACGCCGACCGCCTATCAGCAGAAAG
>CADBQM010000355.1 GCA_902796795.1 uncultured Eubacteriales bacterium | reverse complement strand
TCCTCCGCACCGGTCTCCTCTTTATCCTGTTTAAACATAACGCAACTGCAGGCCGATTTCAATACAAGTTCTGCTATGAAGTGCTTTTCTCTTTCCGCCCTGCCTTTTCAAAAGCTCTTCTGACTTGCCCCCTCTGGCTTTTCTCCGAAGCTGCCCGATCTATTTTGAGAACCGCTCGCGGATCATCTGCTCAAAATGCTTCATATCCAACACATGTTCCCTGGACTCAAAAGTACATAAAAAAGTGTCCCCAAGGAAATAGCCATTCCGCTCAAACAGGTCGATCTTCCGCAGCGCATTTCTTAAGTAGGCCGGATCCTCCATCAGTCCAAAATGCTCAAAGACCACTTCCGTCCGCTCCGCGGGATCCAGCAGCGTGAAGTCCGAATGAATGATGCCCAGACCGCGAATATAGACCGGGTACTCATACCGGTAGGGGATCCCCAGAATGTCCAGCTTATCTGCGATCATTTTTTCACTTTTCGATCGTACCCGTACACCTCTTTCTGTAAAAATCTCCGGATCATCCTCCGCAAACGGCAGTCCTTCATAAGCGGCATTCTCCCAGGCCGGCACAAACTCCTTTTCCGGGAGGACATAAGGCTCCACCAGTGCTTTTCGAGCTGGTGACAGTTCCTCAAAAGGAGCTGCAAGCGCCTCATACATGCACGCAGCACTTCTTTGAAGCCCGCTTGCCTGAAGTTTACGTAAGCTTTCCCAGACCATTTGCGCTGTTTTCAGAAACCCCTTTGCATACGCCGCCTGGGCAAGCATCCTCGCAAGCGGCTCCTCTTTCTTTTTCATATAACGGCGACCTTTGCCATTCTGCTTCAGATACCATTCTGTATAGTTGTTTTTCACGGCAACGATCAGGATATCTTCTCCTGCCGGCCGGTTTTCGACCGCCGCTTCTGCCTGTTTGATCAATCTGTCAACGATTTCCAGCTGTGCCGTAATCGGCTGAATGATTTTGCCCATCTTATACCTCCTGAAAATGTAATGCCCCGATCCGATCCAACTATTCACACCCTAAGGTCGGGCTTTCTATCTGTTCTTCAACTTGTTTTGATCCGACGAACCGACCTAACTTGCTTTTGGCTCCTTCCGGGTCGGTATTTTTTACCTATCAACTACGCAAAAAAACGGTGCTCATTCCGACCCAACCAGCTTTCACCTCCTCACAGGTCGGAAACTTTGCTTTTCAAATGCCTGAAAATGCGGTTCCTGCACCGACCCAACAAGCTTTTTTCTTAGCCGGGTCGGAATATGACCATTTTGAGGGGCTAGAAACAGCCTTTCATCACCGACCTAACTGGCTTTCATCTCCTCACGGGTCGGAATGTTCCTGTGCCGATGTTGAGTTTTGATTGAAGAAAGTCGGCTGCCCCTTAATAACATGGAAATATCTGTACAAATTATCTATTTTTCACAGAAAGTGTGCCATTTTGTATGACTCCCCTGAAAATGCAAAAATCGCAGGTCTGAAAGGACTTGCGATGGTCGTTAGCGCACCCTCGGCGGCCTGCGCCGCGCGAAAATAAAGATTCTTTTATTTGATTATACCTGTCGCCCCTGTGCCTGTCCATCTTCTTTCCCTTCTTCTGTTATCACCTTGCCAAGCCTCCGGCGGTCTGCTATATTTCAAGCAAAAGCAAGCCCTTCGTGGAAGTTTTATGCAATAATGAATGGAGGGATCCCATGGATCGAGACTGCAATACCTACAAGACTTACCTGAAGATCCTGGAGCGTGAACTGATCCTGGCTATGGGCTGTACGGAGCCGATCGCGCTTGCCTACTGCGCCGCGACTGCGCGGGCCGCGCTCGGCACACTGCCGGAGCGGATCAGCGTGGAAGCGAGCGGCAACATCATCAAAAACGTCAAAAGCGTCGTGGTGCCGAACACCGGCGGAAGACGCGGGATCGCGGCGGCTGCCGCCATCGGCGTGCTCGGCGGGGATGAAAAAGCCGAACTGGAAGTGATCTCCCGCGTGCCGGCCGAAGTAAAAGAACAGCTCGGAGCTTACCTCGAGAAGACCCCGATCGAAGTGAAGCCGCTCATCTCTGAGAACCTGCTGGACATGATCGTCACCGTATGCAGCGGCGCTTCTTACGCGAAGGCGCGGATCGCCGGCGAGCATACCAATATCGTATGGATCGAGAAAGACGGAAAGGTCCTTTTTGAAAAGGACCCCCAGCAAAAAACGGAAACAGAAGATCTGCCGGACTATTCCCTGCTGACGGTACAGGACATCTATGACTTTGCCTGCAGCTGTGAACTGAACGACGTGCGCGCGGTCCTGGACCGCCAGATCGCGTGCAATACCGCCATCGCCGAGGACGGCCTGAAAAACGACTACGGCGCAAATATCGGAAAGGTGCTGCTGCAGTCCGGAAACGACCTGAAGACCCGGGCGAAGGCTTATGCGGCCGCGGGTTCGGACGCACGCATGAACGGTTCCGAACTGCCGGTCGCCATCTGCTCCGGCAGCGGCAACCAGGGACTCACGGTCTCGCTGCCGGTCATCACCTACGCGCGCGGCCTCGGCCTCCCGGATGAAAAGCTCTACCGGGCGCTGCTGATCTCGAACCTCATCACCCTGCACTGCAAGTCGGGGATCGGGCGGCTCTCCGCCTACTGCGGCGCGGTCAGCGCAGGCGCCGGCGCGGGTGCCGGCATCGCCTATCTCTGCGGCGGCGACGTGACCGTCATCTCGCATACCATCGTCAATTCCCTGGCCATCACCTCCGGCATCGTCTGCGACGGCGCGAAATCATCCTGCGCCGCCAAGATCGCGATCGCCGTGGAGACCGGCATCTTCGGTTTTGAAATGTATAAAAACGGCCAGCAGTTCTACGGCGGCGACGGCCTGGTCGTCAAAGGCGTGGAAAACTCGATCGCCAACTTCAGCCGCCTCGGACGGGTGGGCATGAGCGCGACCGACGAAGAGATCATCCTGATGATGACCGAAATGTAAAACAGGGAAGGAGGAATGGTCGTGATCGTCACGATCAAATATTTTCTGAGCCAGTTCATCAATTACTGCGTGCCGCTGATCATCGTCGGCTTCATCGCGCCGTCCATCACCAGGCTCGGCAGCATGATCCTCTTCTGCTTCCTGCTCGGCATTTTCGCGATCGGCGCGCCGGGCGTCCCGGGCGGCGCCGGCCGAAGAAGAAAAAGAGGCAGAACCGGCTTAAGTCCGCTGCCTCATCATCCGCAAAAAACAGGGACCCGGAAACGATTTCCGGGTCCCTGTCATGTTTCTTTTTCAGGCTTCTTTTACCAGTTTGCCGCTGACGTGCTCCGGCACCAGCGCAAACAAGAGCGTCGCCGGGCCGGATCGCCGGATCTCCCCGGCGATGTATTCTTCATCGTCCGTGAATTTGCGGCTCAGCTCCGCAGCGATCCGGTAGATGGTCTCCCGGTCTTCAATCAACTCGATCCGACCGAAAACGATGACCGAGCGGATATTCAGTGCCCACTCTCCCTCTTTACGGTAACCGGCGTCATAAACGCAGAAGGAAGCCTTCTCGTTCCGCTTCATCGCATCGACCTTGTGTCCGGCCTTCCCGCTGTGAAAATAGATCTTCCCGTCTTCCTCACAATAGTAGTGATTCAGGGGCATCCCGTAGGGATAACCGTCGTCTCCCAGCACGGAAAGTACGCCGCGCGGCTCTTCTTTCAGGATACGGATACACTCTTCTTCCGTCAGTGCCTGTTTTTTCCTGAGCATCTCTCTGAACATCTGCTGTCTCCTCTTATATGCTGACTTTATATGTGCTGAATCTGATATACGGATCATCCCGTCTCTCAGTCATCGAAGATCGCGTCCGCAGCCTCCATCTCGTCCACCCAGGAGGGGTCATACTTCGTGCCGTTCATCGGCCGGCCGCAGTTCGGGCAGACCGAATAAGGCATGTCGGCAAGATAACCGCAGGCCGTGCATTCATAATCATCGGCCCGGAAAACGTGGGTATGCCGTATCCATCGGGCATTCTTCTTTCTCATCTTTCTCCCCTTTCCGGTATTTAAGCCTCAGGTCTTCCCCGGCCGTTTTTCGCCCGGCTTCTTAAGCCGCCGCTTTTTTCGCCCGGCTTTTCCTTTATAAGCCGGCGACGATCTCTGACACCGCCGTGAGGACGGCTTCCGGCTCATAATAGTTCAGGATCACGAAGGAGGACGCCAGCGTTCCATCACACAGACTGCCGCAGGATTGCCCGAAAAGGGTTCGTTCGTAAACGCGTCAACGATATACTGCTTCATTTTTTGTCAACTCCTACCAAAGGAACGGGATCAGCCGGTATTTTACTTTTTTCTTATATTCCGTATACCCGGGCAGTCCCTCTTCCAGCACTTTCTCCTCATTCCGGATCCGCAGCACGATGATCGGAATGTAGAAGAGCATGATCCCGAATGCGATCACCGACCCCAGTACGAGCGGCATCGCAAGAAACAACAGAACGGTCGCCATATACATCGGATGCCGGACGATCCCGTACAGCCCGGTATCGATCACTTTCTGGTTCTCCTGGACCTCAATGGTCCTGGAAAGATAGGTGTTCTCCCGGAGCACTTCCGCATAAAGTACATAAGCGCCAAGAAATATGACCGCGGCAGCGATGCTGACCGGGAGAGGAAGCATCAGGAAGTCAAAGCGGAAGCTCAGGGCGGCAGCCACAAAAGCCGCAAGGAACATGATCCCGCTGAGCGCGATGACGGTCCGCTGTTCGCCTTCTTTCTCTTTTGCGTTCAGCCGCTTTTTCAGGAGTTCCGGATTCTTCACCATCATGACCAGCCCTGCGGCGAACATCGGTACAAAAAGGATCCCCAGAAGCAGCCAGGCCTGCGGATAGCAGATCGTCCAGGCAGGCAGGAACAGAAGCGCCGCAACGATCACGAAGCCAACTGTGAAAAAACCGATGGCCCGGAAAAAAAGTTCTTTCGTCATCATCTAATTCAACAATTCCCTGTATACACGTATTTCAGTTTTTCCCGGGCGACTTCCGCCAGGCGGTAAACGGTCCGGACCTCCGTCGCGTCCCGGTCCTGCATGTGAAAACGCGGGAAGAAGCGGCTGATATGGAGTGGGACCTCCTCCCCGTCCGGCAGTTTCAGACGGCTGACCCAGGCGGAAAGCGCACGCATTTCTTCTTCACTGTCATTCTCTCCCGGAACGATCAGGGTCGTGAGCTCCACGTGGCAGAACGAAGCCGCGGCTTCGATGAAGTGAAGGACCTGCCTCAGATCGCCGCCGAGGACGTCCCGGTAATAAGCCTCGGTAAAGCCCTTCAGGTCGATATTCATCGCGTCGATACAGGGGGAGAGTTCCTCCAGCACCGAAAGCTCGGCGGTCCCGTTCGTCACGAGGACGTTCTTCAACCCCTCCGCATGCGTGAGCGCGGCCGTGTCCCGCACGAATTCATAGCCGACGAGCGGCTCGTTGTACGTGAACGCAAGGCCGATATTTCCTCTTTTCTTCGTCTGTACCGCGAGACCTGCCAGTTCTTCCGGGCGGAAGGTCTCCGCCGTTTCAGCGTACTTTCTTGCCTGTTCCGACCAGGAGATCTCATGGTTCTGGCAAAACGGGCAGCGCAGATTGCAGCCGAAGCTGCCCACGGACAGGATCCTGCTGCCGGGGAAGAAACGCGCCAGCGGTTTTTTCTCGATCGGGTCCAGCGAAAGCGAAGTCACCCGCCCGTAATTCAGCGCCTCCACCCGGCCGTTTCTTTCGATGCGGCCGCCGCAGAAGCCCGTCTGTCCCTCATTTAACTGACAATGCCTGAAACATACGCCGCAGACTGCCATAACGCTCTCCCGCCTCAGTAATGACGCACGACTTCGAAACGCTCGATCGTGTAAGGTTCCGTTTCGTCGATGCCGCCTTTTTTGCAGGCGATCCGGAGCTGCTCTTCGACCGTATCCACGCCGTCCAGGTCCGGGAGCAGCAGTCCCCGCTTCCGTCCGCGGCTCACGACGATCCCGTAGCGCTTCACGTCAAGTTCTTCCGGAGAATCGACCGGTTCCAGTTCTCCGAGTACGTCGACACTGATCTCCAGGCTGCTAAGTTCGTCCACGGTCACCGGCGCAAAGCGGGGATCGCGGGCGCAGGCGCTGACCGCGTTCTCGATGATCTCCTCCGCGACGTTTTTCCGGGTCGCCATGAACGTACCGATGCAGCCGCGCAGCTGCCCGTGTTCATGCAGCGAGACGAAAGTCCCCGCCCGGCGCGCATACATCTCCTCCGGCAGGCCTTCCGGCACAGAGATGCGCCGGTGATACCGGATCCAGGACTCCAGGGAAGCCCGCGCAAGTTTCACGTAAGCGTCGCTTTTTTCCGCCCTTTCCAGGCATTCGCGCTCCGCCTTTTCCTGGTAGGCTTTGAGGAAACGGCGGTCTTCGTCTTCTCCTTCCGGATAGAAAGACGCGATCCCGTAGCCCACGCCGGTGACGTCCTGATGGGACAGTACCGTCGCCTTTACGCGGATCCCGTCAAAAGCGCCGGCCATGATCACAAAGGAGCGGTGGCCGCACTCCGCGGCCTTATTCAGGAAGCTTTCGCTGAACTCAAACAGTTCGCCGAATGCTGCCCGGCGGAAGACGTCCATGATCCGGCTGTCGTATTCCGGGCCTTCTTTCGCATAGCCGTAAGGGCCGTAGACCTGGAGCTTGTGGGAAAGATCCCCGCTGGCGATCAGCACGACCTGCTTTCCTGTATCCTCCGCGGCACGGGCGATCAGCTGCCCCAGGCGGTAATGTGCGGTGAGCGGCAGGCCTGCCAGGCCGATCCGAACGATCTTTCCGCCGGTATACTGCTTCCTGATAAACCAGAGCGGGACCATCGTTCCGTGATCGAGCTCTGCGTCCTTCTCGCCAAGCGTACCCGCAGGAAAGTCCTCCGCATCCGCGAGCGCTGCGATGTGCGATACGAGTTCCGTATCGTACTGCTCGGAAAAAGAGACGCCGGACGCGCGGAAACGCCGGAAGGATCCGGCAGCCCCGCTGCCCGGAGAGATGTGGAAATAATCCGCATACATCAACGCATGCGGGCTTGTAATGACAAGGGTGTCCGGTCTCAGGGCAGCCACTTCCCCGGCGATCCGCTCATACGCGCGCGTCGTCTCGAGGATCTCCCGCTCACTGCCCTTTCCGACTTCCGGAATGATCATCGGCGGGTGCGGGACCGC
>CADBQM010000354.1 GCA_902796795.1 uncultured Eubacteriales bacterium | reverse complement strand
TTCGATCTCCGACATCGTCGAATACGTCAAAGAGCCCGAATAAAAGGGAAAGGACCCCGGTCAGAGACCGAGGTCCTCTTTATACAGTCTGAACTGTTCTTCCGTCGGGCGGTAATCCGGATGAGAACAGCAGGCAATGGTCGGTGCCTCTCCATCCGGCCCGAAGAAGGGGGTCAGGCGGTCGTTTTCGTATTTCACCCGCCATGCTTCCTCCCGGAAGTCCGGGATATCGTACGGCGTCCCGTTCTCCAGCGCCGAACGGTGACCGAGGATCGCGACGGAAGACATGACCGTCGCGGAATAAACGTCAAAGGGATGCTCCGGCTGCTTTCCGTCCCGGACGCAGCTGAGGAACATACGCGCCGTGAGATAATCCGCGCCGCCGTGGCCGCTCTTTTCGATCAGTTCCTCGTCCGGATCGTTCCAGCCGGGCATATAGAGGTTGTTCTCCTTCATGCCTTCCGGGACCGACCACTTATTGTAGCGGAGCATGACCTGCCCGTCCATGCCGCGGAGGTTCTCGATCTGTCCTTCCGTCCCGCAGAGGCGGTAGGAGTTTCCTTCCGCGCCGAAAGCCGCACAGCCGGTGAACTTAAAGACGGAATCGTCGTCGTTCAGCGTCACGATCACCGCCGCCCTGTCCCCGACGTAGCTTGCGGAGGGAACGTTCGCCGGGAACGGCGCATAAACGTTCATTGCGGTGACCCGCTTCGGGGTCGCGCCGGTCGCGCGCATCAGCGGGGCCAGCGAATGCGTGACGTAGTAGGTCCGGGGCAGGAAATTCCGCCAGTGCTCCGGGTAATAGTTGTAGGTGTGGCGGAACCAGCTGTCGTCCGGAGCGGTCGGATGGTTGTATTCACCCTCACCGTAAAGGATCTTCCCCAGCGTCTTCCCGTCCGCGATCCGCTTCATCTCCAGGTTGAACTTCATCTGCGGATAGTTCTCCGCCAGCATGAAGACCGCGTCCGACTTTTCCGCCGCCCGGACGAGCGCTACGCTCTCCGCCATCGTACCGCTGACGATGCACTCCGAAAACACGTGGATGCCTTTCTTAAGGCAGCGGATGGCATACGGCGTATGCTGGTCAAAATCATTGGCCAGGATCACAGCGTCCATGTCGTGGGCAATGAAGGAATCGAAATCGTGATAGACGGCCTCCGGTTCGGGGATCAGCCGGAGTCCTTCCTTGATCCGGTCCTCTCTTGAGTCGCACAGTGCGACGATATCACAGTCCAGCAGCAGGAAATTCTGCGCCAGATCACAGCCTCTTCCGGCGCCGAACACGCCGACTCTGAGTCTTTTCATTTCAGACCTCCGTCATTTCAGGGATCCGCTTTTACGGATCCGTTTTTTTCATTTAATCAGCCCGGGATCAGGAACAGCGCCATAAGCCCGGCAAAAGCCAGCAGTACCGAAACGAGCTCCCGTTTCGTCGGTTTTTTCTCGCCGAAGAAGCACAGGACCGTAGAGACGATGATCACGCCGCCGGTCACCATCGGATATTCGGCCGAGGAATCCACGTGCATCAGCGCGAGCACCAGCAGAAAATTGGCCGCTTTATTGATCGCCCCGTTCAGCACCGAGACGCCGAAGCCTTTCCAACGGAAGCGCGGAATGTCCGCGCGCTTTTTTCCGAAAACAGGCAGGAGCAGCGCGGAAAGCAGGACCCCGATGAGGCAGGTGAGCACGGAATAGCCGGCCGCACTTGTTTTTTCATAAGGTGCAGAAGCAAAGATCCGGGAAAGTACGCCCGCAAGGCCGTTCAGCAGGAAGATCCCGAGATAATACAGCGCGCCTTTTTTACCGGGAATGCCCTTCACGGTCACGAAGAGCGCGGTGCTGATCAGGACCAGGCAAACGATCTTTGCCGCCGTCAGCGCTTCCCCGTAAAACAGGATCCCCTGCAGGAAAGGCAGCAGCATTCCGCCGAGCATCGAAAACAGAGAATAGACCGAAAGATCGATCACGCCGAGCGCCCGGAAGCCGCAGAAGGAAAAGCCGAGGTTCACGCAGGAGGCAAGGAACGCGATGATAAAGGTGAAGAGCGTGAATTCCGGCCGGAAGCCGTTCACCGCGAACAGTACGAGAAGCCCCGCAAGCGAGCTGAAAAGGGAGAACAGCAGGCTCGCGCGAAGGGAAGCGCCCTGCAGTTTTCTGTACAGGTCATCCAGTCCGAAGCAGCCGCCGAACATCACGACGGCGATCAGGATCATTCCGTAATACATCCGGTACCGCCGGGGCAATATCCCCGTTCCCCTCCCCTGTTTTAGGCAAGTATAGCATCCGGAAATCCGGCGGAACAATAGAATAATTCTATTATTTCATTTGCTTTCGTCAGATTTTCTTGCTCCCGGCGTCCTGCCGTGGTATATTTCCGACAGCAGCGCGGCATCCCGCTGCCAAAGAAAGGAGCCCTCTATGTCCGACCGCAATATCTGCCGCTTCATCCCGGCTTTTCCGGAGACCGCACTCTCCGTCAGCTGCTTCGTCCGCGAGACCGACGAAGCCGTCATGCAGGCCGGCATGACGCTTTCGGAATATCGTATGATCCTCCTGACCCAGGGCGCGGGCAGCTTCCTTTCCGGCGGGTCGGAGTACCGCGTCCGCACCGGCGTCCTTTTCTTTGCCTTTCCGGGAGAACACGTTTCCTTCCGTCCGGAGGAGGCGCCGGTCTCCTATATGTACATCGGTTTCTCCGGAAACCGCGCCGACGCCCTGGTCCGGCGCTTTATGATCCGCTCGGAACGACGCGTTTTTTCCGGTTTTGAAGGACTGATCCCGCTCTGGCAGGAGAGCCTGTCACGGGCGTTCGAAGACAACGTGGACCTGGCCTCCGAAAGCATCCTGCTCTATACCTTTTCCCGCCTGGACGGAAGGAACAGCGCCGGGAACAGCCTGATCGACCGGCTGATCGCCCTCAGCGAATCCCGCTTCCACGATCCCGACTTTTCGCTCTCCGCCGCTGCGGAGATCCTCTCCTACAATCCGAAATATCTTTCACATTTATTCCGGGAAAAGACCGGCTCCGGCTACGCAGCCTATCTCCGGGCGCTCCGCATCCGCTACGCAGTGCTGCTCTTCGATCACGGCATCGAATCCGTGAAGAACGTCGCGCTTTTATCGGGTTTTTCGAACCCGCTCTATTTTTCCACCGTCTTCCGGGAAGAGACCGGGCTTACGCCGACCGAATACCGGAAACAGGCCGCGGGAAAAGACGGTCCCGTATAAAAAACGTCCTCTCCGCCGTTCATCGGCAGAGAGGACGTTCCCGCATCTTAGGCAGTCCTTACGGGCTGCTGTTTTTTTACATCAGTTCTTTTCCGGCGCCCCAGGCCTTGCCCACACAGGCGCCGAGGACGTGATAGGTTCCGTTGAAGGGATCGAAGGCGATCGGCTGCACCTTGGAAACGTCCGGCTTCCCGTTTGTCAGCACGTCTTCGTCGACACTGACGTTTACGATCTCTCCCTTTAAAATGCAGCTCTCCGGATCGTAGCTCTTGACCCGGCATTCCATCGAAACCGCCAGTTCATTGATCACCGGTGCATTGACAAATTCGCTCTTCGTCGCGGTGAAGCCCGCACGTGCGAATTTATCCGGGACTTCGTTGCCGGAAGCGATGCCGACGTAATCGCAGCCGGCGACGTGCTTCGCGTCTGCCATCGCGATCGTGAACGCGCCGGTCAGCGCGAAGTTCTTGCAGGTCTTGTGGTTCGCGGAGAGACAGACGGAGATCTCATCGGACTCGCTGATCCCGCCCCAGGCCGCATTCATCGCGTCCGGGACGCCGTTCTCGTCGTAGGTCGCGATGATCCACACAGGCTGCGGATAACTTAAAGGCTTTGCGCCGTAATTCTTTCTGCTCATGCTTCTTCCTCCTTTTTCGGTCTTCTGCCGCAGCTCTTCTTTTCCGGACAATAGCCGGTCAGTTCGCACTTCGGCACAAAATA
>CADBQM010000353.1 GCA_902796795.1 uncultured Eubacteriales bacterium | reverse complement strand
CGCTGTCCGCCGCCCGTTGGCGGAGATCGCGGAAGAGTGCGGCTTCTCAGACGCCTATCATTTCAGTAAAAGCTTCAAAGCCCGGACCGGGGAAAGTCCCTCCGAATACCGGCGCCGGATGCGGGTCTGAAACAGCTTCTGGAAACTGCTTTTCTGCACTCAGAAAAGCAGCGGTAAAAGCTCCTCCGGTGTATCCGCGATCATGTCCGCGCCGTGCTCTTCAAGGAATTCCCGTCCGCGGAAGCCCCAGCTTGCACCGATCGAAGGCATGCCCGCCATATGGCCGGTCTCGATATCCGTATCCGAATCCCCGACGTAGACGCAGTCCCCCGCCCGCACGCCGAGCGCTTCGAGCGCGATATTGGTCACGTCCGGCGCAGGCTTCACCGGGACGCCTTCCCGCTGCCCGACCGCAAAATCGATCTGGCCTTCAAAGTAACGCTTAACGACGCCCTGGGTGGCGTCGTCCGGCTTATTGGATACGATACCGATCTTCACACCGTTTTCCCGGAGCACCGTAAGCACGCGGTCGATCCCCTCGTATTTCACGCTCAGACGGTTCTGGTACGCGACGTAGTTTTCGCGCATCGTCCGGTACATCGTCTCGACCTCTTCCTCCGTAAACACACGATCCTTCGGGAGCGCGCGCTCGAATAAGAGCCGCACGCCGTTCCCGACGTACATGCGCACGTCGTCTTCCGTATGCTCCGGAAGTCCGTACTCCCTGAGCGTCCGGTTCGTGATATAGGCAAGGTCCGGCAGCGTATTCAAAAGCGTCCCGTCCAGGTCAAAAAGTACCGCTTTGTATTTCAAGTTATTCTCCTCATATCTTCCGCCGTTTCCGCGGCGTCAGTCCTTCAGCATCTTTTTCAGATACTGCCCCGTATAGCTGTATTCGACCTTCGCGACTTCCTCCGGCGTTCCCTGTGTCACGACGGTACCGCCGGCATCGCCGCCGTCCGGTCCCATGTCGATGATGTAATCCGCGGATTTGACCACGTCCAGGTTGTGCTCGATCACGATAACGGTATTGCCGCCTTCCGTGAGCCGCTGCAGGATCTCGATCAGTTTCTTCACGTCCGCGAAGTGCAGGCCGGTCGTCGGCTCGTCCAGGACGTAGATCGTCCGGCCGGTCGACTTTCTGGAAAGCTCGGCCGCGAGCTTGATCCGCCGCGCTTCACCGCCGGAAAGCTCGGTCGAAGGCTGGCCCAGGCGGACGTAGGAAAGCCCGACGTCGTAAAGCGTCTGGATCTTCTGGCGGATCTGCGGCATCGCGCTGAAGAAGTCCAGCGCCTCCTCGACCGTCATATTCAACACGTCATAAATATTCTTGCCCTTATACAGGCATTCCAGCGTCTCCCGGTTGTAGCGTTTGCCGCCGCAGACCTCGCAGGGCACATACACGTCCGGCAGGAAGTGCATCTGGATGCGGATGATCCCGTCGCCGGAGCAGGCCTCGCAGCGGCCGCCCTTCACATTGAAGCTGAAGCGGCCCTTCGAATAACCGCGCGCCCTGGCTTCCGTCGTCTGGGAAAAGAGGTCGCGGATCAGGTCGAAAACGCCGGTATAGGTCGCCGGGTTGGAACGCGGCGTCCGCCCGATGGGGCTCTGGTCGATGTCGATGATCTTGTCGAGCTGCTCGATGCCGAGGATCCCCTTATGTTTGCCGGCGATCGCGCGGGAGCGGTTCAGCTTCCGGGAGAGCGCCTTGGAGAGGATCTCGTCTACGAGCGAAGATTTGCCCGAGCCGGAAACGCCGGTCACGCAGGTGAACACGCCGAGCGGGAAACGGACGTCGATGTTCTTCAGGTTATTCTCTTCCGCTCCCTGCACCGTGAGCCAGCCCTTCGGCGTCCTGCGTTTTTCCGGTACCGGGATCGAAAGCCGGCCGGAAAGGAAGGCACCTGTGAGCGACCGCGGCTCGTCAATGATGTCCTTCACGGTGCCGGCGGCGACGATCTCCCCGCCGTGCTCGCCCGCTTCCGGACCGATATCCACGATATAGTCGGCAGCGCGCATGGTATCTTCATCGTGTTCCACGACGATCACGCTGTTGCCGAGGTCCCTTAGGTGCCGGAGGGTCGCGAGCAGCTTGTCGTTGTCCTTCTGGTGCAGGCCGATCGAAGGCTCGTCCAGGATGTAGGCGACGCCGACCAGCCCGGAGCCGATCTGGGTCGCGAGCCGGATGCGCTGCGCCTCGCCGCCGGAAAGACTTGCCGTCGCGCGGGTGAGCGAAAGGTAGTCCAGGCCCACGTCCGCCATGAAGGAAAGCCGCGCACGGATCTCCTTCAGGATCTCCTGGCCGATGTTCCGCTGGGTCTCCGTAAGCTCCAGCCCGTCGACCTTTTTCAGCATCTCACGGACCGGAAGATCGGTCAGTTCATAAATATTCAGGCCGCCCACAGTGACCGCG
>CADBQM010000352.1 GCA_902796795.1 uncultured Eubacteriales bacterium | reverse complement strand
CGGATCTCACGGTCGATGGCCTCCGTTTCCTTCTCGGTCTCGGTGGGCTTTTCGGTCTCCGTAGGCTTCTCCGTCGCCTTTTCCGAAGAGGACGGCGCCTCGGTGCTCGATTCCGGCGTGCTCCCGATGGCTTCCTGATACTGGGATTCCGCGATCTTTTCCATCTCTTTCTGAAGGCGCCCTCTGCCGACGCCGCTGATCAGATAGATGAAGACGGCGATCAGGGCAACGATCAGGACGCTGAGTATGATAAATGCAGCAGTAAAGCCTTTGCTACGAAACATGCTTTCTCCGTTATTCCTGTATTCCGGCACCGGTCATAATGATCGTCCCGGTTCGATCTCGATCTCACATTACGAACAGTAATCTTACCACAAAGCGGACTGTTTGACAATCTTTTTTCCTTGTGATAGAATATGCGCGCGTCAGGGGGCAGTACCGGTTTCGACGGGGATCCTGAACCCGGATAAGCCATTCATGCACCGAACCCATGTAAAAAGTCGGAAACTAAATATAAACGCTAACGAAAATTTAGCTTACGCTGCCTAAGGGCGGCGGATCCCTTCCTCTGCTCCCGTACGGAGGGTAAGGGGTCTCGACGATGCGGGGAACTATCTGCGCTAAGCTTTGCCCGCGGATAAGATCCATGAAGCTACCAAAACGGGGCCGCCTGCTTACCGGCGTGCCTCTGAGGGAACAAAAATAGATAAGCTATAATGGTAGAAATTCCGGCAGGGGGGTTTTCGGACACGGGTTCGACTCCCGTCTGCTCCATAATTCAGAAAGTGCCGTAAATCCACGAAAAGCAAGAATTTTCAAGGGTTTAAAAAGTTATGTAGAGGGGGGTCAAGTATTCTCTTCTCCGCGTAAAAAAGACACCGTGCAGTGCACGGTGTCTTTTTGTTGCCCATCGTTCCTGGCAGGACATATAGAATGCAGAATAACAATTAAGCTGCATGAGCTCCTGGTACTGAACTGAACGAGAAAGGTTGAATAAATATCCCCCCCTTAACTGGTGCTGTCCGGTAAAGGGGGGGGATAATTAATCATACAGGTTGTTTTTTATGCAGGCCAACTTCAGTGCGGTACACCTTCCTGAGACCTTATGAGTCTTGCTTGCTGCCCGTTTTCTCCTTCTACAATGAGGCACTTTCGGCTCGGAGAATAGTATACTTTATTACCTACACCTTTTTCAATTCGACTCAGCCATCCTGATGCAAGGTCTTCTTTCAGGAGCTTGTAGTCGTCACTGCTGACGACCTGGCCAATATAAACATAATCCAGCATCTGGTCTTCGGTGATCAATATCCGGTTAAAGCCGTTTGCATCATAAATATATGAATATCCCTGATAATAGATCATGGGACCGGGAAGACCGGGATGACCGGTGGGCGTTTTTGCGTCCATCTGTGAAGCAGACGGTTCTGAAGAAGGCTCCGCAGCATTCCCGCAGCCTGCACAGATGATTATCAAAAGGCATATCGGTAAAACCAAGGCTATTTTTCTGAAAAAGTACATATTTATTCCGCCTTTCAAGTTTTAATGAAGTCTAATCGTACAATCATTAAAAGTTGAATTCCATAGTTTAACAACAGTGTTTGAGGCATGTCCATCGACAAGATAGATATAATAGCTTTGGTATTGACTTGTGAATGTGTAGCCATAGCACATGGTCATATGCCCAATGTCGGGATCGTATGAGCCAGGGCCTGCTGCGAACCCCACCATACAAGGATAACCAGAGTTAATTTCAGTAATCATCGTGTATGGAAGATTTGTCCAGACTGCACCACCTGAGAAAGTCACACCAGTTGAACAATAAGTTGAATACATATTTGCTATAGATAATACATTGTTATTTGAGCATCCTCCATTATTATTAAACATCACAGTGAGTATTGCTTTTATTTGATCAAATGTCTTATTAACGATAAAATTGCTGTTGAAATTCGTCCCCCAGTACCACATTATATTAGCTAATGCCGCTACGATACAATTGTATGAACCTTGAAAATTAATAGTAGCTCCTGGAAGTATTCCGCGGTCGTAACCCATATCTGTCAGGTGTATAACATTCTTGTTTTTCTTATCAATCGACAAAAAAGGATTACCTGTAGAATCAATATAAGTAATAAGTTCATTATTCTCAATACCATAGTTTACATAATCATAGTAAAAAATAAGCGAATCATCTGATGAATACCGGCGATATGGAGAAGGCCCCTCAGAAAACTCATAGATAATTGCATCTATAGAAATTACATAACCAACACATGTATTTTCATAAAAGATATCTGATAGAACGGCATTGCCAATTGGTGAATATAAGTCGGTTGTTTCAATAACAATATTTGATGAGTCATAATTTGACAAAAAAGACGAATCAATTATCTGTACAGATTGAATGATGTTTGAAGAAGGAGATGCTCCATCTGTCCAATTGTCAGCGAAACTGATTGTTGAACTGCATAGGAATAGAGTTATGCAAAGAATAATAGATACTACTTTTTTCATTTCCGGGCTCCTTTCATAGAATAAAAACCAATGTATTTGATACAATTCGTCATAAGAAGAAATTCTTACAAAAACAGTTTAAACCTGATAATTATATTTTGCAATCATCAAATAAAAAAACAAAACGGTCTCTAATGATGTGTTGCCTGCTTTTGAATGGAGATCGACTTCATTTTGAATCTACCTCGAAGTATCCAAGTGTTTGAATGGCTTCCCTGGAAAGGAAGTAGGCGGTTAATAGCCGTGCACGGGTTCGACTCCCGTCTGCTCCACGAAAGATCCCGCCCGGTTCCAGTCTTAACGGAGCCGGGCGGGATCTTTTCTGTCGGGAATACGGGGCGTTTATCCGTGATAATTCGCGTTCTCTGTAATGAATTCTTCGTAGATCGCGGCCAGGTTTTCGGTCGGCACCGCGTAGCTTAAATGCTTGGCCGGCGCCAGGATAAAACCGCCGCCCTTCCCGATCGTGCTGCGCAGATTCCGGATCTCGCCCCGGATCTCCTCCGGCGTACCGAACTGGACGGTCTTCTGAACGCCGAGCCCGCCGAAAAAGGTGAGCCGGTCGCCGTATAGTTCTTTCATCTTCGGAACGTCCATAGCCTCCGACTGCACGCTCTCCAGCACGTCCAGCCCGATCTCCAGAAGGTCCGGGATCAGCGGGTCGACTTTCCCGCAGACGTGCTGGAAGACGAGTTTCCCGGCATCGTGGGTCTTCTGATACAGGCGGGCGAGCCGAGGCTTGATATGCCGCCGCCAGGTATGAATGCTGAACATGCACGAGCGCTGGTCGCACCAGTCGTCGCAGATATAAAGGCCGTCCGCCGGGAACTCAAGCATCACGTCGAAGAAGCGGTTCAGCAGGACGTCCAGGTGCTCAATGATATCGTCGAACAGGTCCGGATCTTCGATCGTCATACACAGTGCGTCTTCGACGCCTAAAAGCCGCCAGATCAGTTCCCAGTGACCGGCGCCCAGGTTCAGCAGCGAGAACTGCTCGCCATTCAGACTGTCCGCCCATTGCTGCATCTTCGCATTCTGTTCGTCGCCGTAGAAATCCGAAAGCTCCGGCCATTTGTAATCCCCGGGCTCCATGCCGTACATCGCGTTCCGGTCCAGGTGCGCGATCTCCCGCGACTGTGTCCAGTAATTTCCGTAGGCGTCCACCCGCTTCGTCAGGTCATTCGGGTCGATATAGCGGAACGTGTCCCAGGAATCGAAGAAGCCGGGGCTCATCGTCAGCGGGTTCAGCAGTTTTTTCTTCCAGTCTTCCGAACCATAGTAGGCCGTCAGCCTTTCTTCCGGTTCTTTGTCGATCTGGTATTCATAGGGGATAAAGCCCGTCTCTTCATGGCGGATCGCTGCAAATATCTGGTCGCGCAGATTCATTTCGCCGCTCCTTTCCGGATGTAAAAAAAAGAATTCTTTCTTTTCTTATAGCAGAGCAGACGTTGAATTAACATGGAAATTCGGGTGATTTCAATAAAAAAGGATGTAAAAAAGGATCAGCCGGGCTGATCCTTTTTCTTTCGGTAGATGCTTGGTGAAACGCCGTAGGCTTTCTTAAAGAGCCGGCTGAAATGGAATTCATCGTAAAAGCCCAGTTCCTCCGCGATGTCCCGGACCGGCATATGCGGAAAATAAGTAAGGTAGACGCAGCTTCTCTTCAACTTTTCCGTCATCACATACTGGTGGACCGTAACCCCGTAGCGCTTCCGGAACGCCGCTTCCACGGTCTTCACGCTCTTCCCGACGCCGGCTGCCAGCTGTTCATTCGTGATCTTCCGGTTTAAGTTCAGCAGGACCTCCTGCCGGATCTTTTCCGCCAGCGGCGGCCTTTCTGCCGTACCGCCAAGCTCGTTCAGCTGATAAAGCAGCAGCGTCACGGCGGCGGAGGCACGGTTCTTTTCCCCGCTGACCCAGTACAGCAGGATATTTTCGAACATGTGCAGGATCTCCGGACGTCCGGAAGCGTCAATGATGAGCGGCAGCGGCAGAAGGTCCTCTGTCTTCTCCCCGGTTCCTGTTTCGTCGAACGCATCGCCGGCTTCTGCTTCCAGCAGCATCCACAGTGTACGGGTGTCCGCTTCACAGTTTTCCGTCCCGCGGTGGCGGACCCCGGCCGGGAGCAGCACGACGTCATCCCGTTCCGCACGGATCAGCTGACCGCCGGCTTCGATCACAAAACTGCCCTTCGTGACGTAGAACAGATCATGCTCTGCCAGCAGGCGGGTCGGATGCGGTACGGGCACATGAAAGGTGACACGGTTGATATCATGGATCCGCCGTTTTACCGCGGTATTCAGAAGACAGTTCATACACTGCGCTCCTTCCCTGTCTCCGCGCCTGGATCCGGAACAGTCCCCTGTCCTTCCGGCAACGGCGGCAGGAGGTACTGCCGGGCTTCCGTTCCGGCGGATAAGAATAGCTCCGGAGCGGCCGGGATCTTGCGGATCCGTTCCGTCAGCAGCTGTTCATAATAACAGTGTTCGATCCATTCCCGGTCTTCTTCAAGGGAATAAAAAGCCCCGGGTTCCCGCTTCACAAGGCGGTACTGCAGGCACCCGTCCTCCCGGAAGACGACCGCAGAGCGCTCTCCGGCTGAAAGCGACGCCAGTAATTCATAAACAGACCACGCGCCGCCCTTGTCCGGTCTTTCAAAGGTCACGATCCTTTCGGGCGCGCTGTTCATCAGCGGCTCGTTTACTTCCGTGATCATGAGCCCGGCAGGCGCGCGGTATACCTCCGCCGTCAGCCGGTCCGGGCGCCGGAGCGCCGGGTTCCGGTCCCGCGCACGAAGATACCAGTCCTGCAGGCGCTCTTCCGTGACCGGTTCCAGGGCGCGCAGCTTTTCTTTCAATTCATTCAGCCGCAGCCGGTGCAGATGGAAATAGTAGTCCTCCGGGCGGTACTGCTTCGGGCCGTAGACGGGCTCTCCCCGTTCCAGTGCCGCCTTCCTTCTTTCATTCTCGCAGGTCCAGGCCTGCATGAAGGCCTCAAAACCGGCGTCGGCCAGGATCCCCAGGCGCAGCATCAGGACCTCGGCCTTTTTGACCGGCTCAAGTTCCGCGAGTGCGCGCCGCACAAGTTCCTCTTCCCCTTCCGGTCCGTAAGGGTCCCCTCCCCGCTTCATCACGGAGGAGACCGCCGCCGCGCGGGAGCGCTGAAGGAAGATCCGCCATTCCGCGGGACCGACGGGAAGTCCGGCCATTATCAGTACTGTTTCGCTCATGGTCCCGCTATTACTGTACCGCGCCGATCGAAGGCTTCTCCCCAATGGGATCGCCGAAGAAGTCGATGCCGCCGTTATCCGGGATCACGATTCCTTTCTCCTTACAGGGTGAATCTGCTTTCAGCGTATAGCCCTTCAGCGTGTCGCGGCCGACCGCTCCGGTGCCGCCCGCCGTAAAGCCGGGATCGGCAACGACCGCGTCCGACTCCTCCGCCTTCGGCGTCAGATTGTAATAGCAGTTGGAACGGAATTCATAGCCGCCCCATTCCGTGATCTCGGCCGGGGTCTTGCAGTAGAAGATGTTGTTCGCGAACAGGCCGTTCTTCTTTGCCCTGCCGTCCCGGAAGATCTTCTCCGAGCCCATATAGAAGGTGTTATTATAGATCGCCGCATAGCCCTCGTTGCGGGCGTCGAAGATCGCGCAGCCGTCGTTCTGGGAGATATTGTAGCGGATCACGGTGTCGTAGACCTCGTCCATGATCAGCATAAAGCCGCCCTCGTTGTCGTGGCTGTAATTGTACTGGACCGTCGTATCGTAGCACTCGAAATCGATGTCGTAGCCCTGGCCGTCCGAAGTGGATTTGGTGTCGTAGGCTTCATTGTACTGCATGACGAAGCCGTCGCTGTTCTGCGGCCAGATCGGGACGTTGGCGTCGTGGAAGCGGTAGCCGTTCTTGCAATTGCAGTTCGAAGCCACATTGTATTCCACGAGGCAGTCCTTTGTACACTGGACCAGGATCCCGTCACCCGCGCAGCTGTCGATGACGTTGCCGCGCACGACCACGTTCGTGTTCGGCGTATACGGGCCGACCGTCGAATGCAGGGAATAGCCGGTGCCCATCTTAAAATTCACGCGGCCGCGCTCCGCCCACTGGCTCCAGATGACGATCGCGGTCCGGTCGATGTTCCGGAAAGTATTGTCCTCGATCAGCACGTCGTCGTAGCAGGTGCGGATATGGCTGCCCGAAGCGACCACGATGATACCGTCGCCGCGGAAACGCGGACGCAGGCAGCCGCGGATATCGTGGATATCGCAGTTGCGGATATAGACGTGACGGCCGGTACCATAGTCATGCCAGCGCACCATGATGCCCCAGCGCTCGCCCTCTTCTTCCGCGTCGTTCGTAATCTCCAGGCCGCTGATCTCCCAGTAATCCTGGTTATAGAGCAGCACCGTAACGCCGTTGTTCGCATCCAGGCCCGCGGCGCCGGCGCCGTCGATGACGGGCTTGGGGCCTTCGCCGTAGGAACCGACCGTGATCGGTGCGTCTGCCGTCCCGCTGCCCTTCAGATGCAGATGTCCCTGCCATATGCCGCCGGCCCGGAAAAGCAGGCGGTCTCCGGGCATGAAGGTATAGGCGCTTGCCTTCATCAGCGTACGCCAGGCCTTGTCCGGGGCGTCTCCCGTAAAGTTGTCATTACCGGTAAAAGGATCCATATAAAAAACTGCCATTCTCTGCCTCCTGAATGCTGTATCCCGTGTTTTTTCGGACCGGGCGATAAAAGCCTCTAAGCTGTTTATATAAAAGGCAGGACGGCTTGTCAAGAAGAAAGAAAAGGCGGCTGAAAAAAGCGCGGAATGCTTTACATCCGCGGGGAACAGGTTTATCATGAAATCAATTATATGCGTTTCAGGGAGCTGCCCTGCAGGACCTTTTTCACGCGGCTGAATGAACCGCCGCGCATCATCAAGGAGACGAACATGAAAGAATGGACAAAAGAAGGCAATGTGATCCGGATAAACGGCGAGGAGATCCCGGTCATCTTTGACGGAGACGTGGCGGTCGCGGGCGGCGGTCCCGGCGGCCTCGGCGCGGCGATCGCGGCAAAACGGCTGGGCGCGAGCGTGATCATCGTGGAACTGAACGGCTTCCTCGGCGGTATGTGCTCCTACGGCGCCGGCATGCCGCTCGGCGGCGCGTATCCCGGACTGAAAACGATCGGCGGCATCGCGGAAGAGATCCTGACCTGTGTCAGGACCGCCGGCAAGGACGCCGCGGACGTACGGCACATGCCCCTCTTCGGCGACTGGTATTTCCATGACGCGGAATATTTCAAGAGCTTCATCGCAAAATTCGTACGCGAGCTTGGCCTGAAGGTCCGCCTGCACACGATGTTCAGCGACGTCATCATGAAGGACGACCGCAGCCTGGCCGGCATCATCGTGGATTCCAAGAACGGCCGCGAGGCGATCCTGGCAAAAGCCTTCATCGACGCGACCGGCGACGCGGACGTCTGCGCAAGGGCCGGCGCCCGCTTTGAAAAGGGCGACGAGAACGGCGACATGATGGGCGGCACGATCGTCTACAACCTGGGCGGCGTCGACGTCGATGCCTATATGGCCTATATCAAGGAAGATCCGGGCCTGAAAAAGGCGATCGAAAAAGCGCATGCGGACGGCTTCCCCGTCAGCGACGACGACAAATTCTCGAGCATCCACAAGGGTGTCCGCCCGAACAGCCTGTTCATGAATTCCGTCCGTGTCCGCGGTGTGGATGGCACCGACGCGGACAGTCTCACGGAAGCGGAACTCGAAGGCCGCATCCGCGTCCAGGAGGAAGTGGAATTCATGCGTGCCTATATCCCGGGCTGTAAAGAAGCCTATATCATGAACACCGGTTCCCAGATCGGCATCCGCGACACCCGCCGCATCATCGGCGAAGACCGGCTGACCGAAAAGGACTGCCTGGATCTCAGGAAACGGCCGGAAAGCGTGATCCTGCGCTGCGCCGGTCCGTTCGACAACACGACCCGCGGCCATGCGCGCACCAACGTCCTGAACGATATCATCATGGAAGAATGGTACGACATTCCTTACGGCTGCATCGTCCCGAAGGACCTTGACAACGTCGTCGTTTCCGGACGTACCTTCTCCTGCGAATGCATGGCGCTCACAAGCTCCCGCGGCCAGGCGCTCCTCATGGGTCTTGGCCAGGCGGCCGGCACCGCCGCGAAGATGATCGTGGATGCGGGCATCGCGTTTAAGGACGTGGACGTCGCCGCGCTCCAGGAACAGCTCACAAAAGACGGCTGCGACCTCTTCGGCCGGGAATAAAAGAAAGGAGAGACGGCATGACGGCACCTTTACGTGAAAGGATCCTCCGTGCGGAGCTGACGGACAACCAGCTTGGCATGTTCTACCTCGGACAGGTCGGTTTTGTTTTTAAATTCCGCGGAAAGTACGTCCTGATCGACGCCTATCTTTCCGGGAAAACGGTTCAGGAGACCGGGAGCTGGGGGAGGAACTATCCCGCCCCGATCACACCGGAGGAACTGGATTTCATCGATATCGTCCTCTGCAGCCACGATCATTCGGACCACACGGATCCGGAGACGCTTAGGCGGCTCGCGATGTCAAACGACAAGGCCTGCTTCATCGTTCCCGCGGCTTATCTTGACAACGTCGTTTCCTACGGCGTGCCGAAGGAGCGCCTGATCCCGGCGCGGGAGGGCTTTACGCTCTCCTTCCCGGATATCGAGATCACGCCGCTGCCCTCTGCCCATGAAGAACTGCATCAGGACGAGAACGGCGATTACTTCGAGATGGGCTACCGTTTCAACTTCGGCGGTGCGATCACGCTCTACCACAGCGGCGACTGCTGCATCTACGAAGGCCTCGCCGAAAAGGTCGGGACGGTCGATATCGCCTGCCTACCGGTGAACGGCAGGAGTTTCTACCGCCTGCACCGGAACGTCATCGGCAACATGACGCTTGAGGAAGCGGTGGTCTTTGCAAAAGAAGCCGGCGCGAAGCTCTTTATCCCGCTGCACTTCGATCTCTTCCCGGGCAACACGCTGCCGCCCTCCTATATCCCGGCGTCGGTCGACGTTTACGCCAAGGGCATGCCCTATAAGATCTTCACGCCGGGAGAAGGCCTCGTCTACATGGACCTGAACTGACGGAAGGACAAAAAAGCGCGGGGACACGCCCCGCGCTTTTTTTGTTATCCTTTTTCAATCGGCTTCCGCTTTCAGCTGCGTTTTCATCTCCCGCGCGTTCGCGACGCTTAAGTCCGTGATCTCCCCGGCTGCAAGAAGCCGCGCAAGTTCCCGGTCGCTCTCCTCTTCCACAAGCTTCCTGACATGCGTTTCCGTTTCGTTCTCGCTCGCGGTCTTTTCGATCAGGAAGTGATGGTCCGCCGCCGCGACGATCTGCGGCAGATGGCTGATACAAAGGACCTGGTGGCT
>CADBQM010000351.1 GCA_902796795.1 uncultured Eubacteriales bacterium | reverse complement strand
CAGCAGGCAGGAACCGATAAAGAGCGCGATGACCATAAGCCCGCGGATCGCATAATTGACAAAACGGCTGCCGGAACCCAGTGCTTTTTCCTCGAAGCTGACCTCCGTACCAATGGCAAAGTCCTCGGTAAGGACTGCTCCGCCTCGTTGGTAAAATCCAGTTCCCGTTTTGAGGTCTGCTCGAGCTCGATGATCATGCTCTTCACGTCGATGCCGCCCAGATCCCCCTTGACGAACGTGTCGAGGACCTTTTCGATCAGGGCGAAGTCGCGCGCAGCTTCACGAGCTCATCACAATACTCGTCGGGAATATATTCCGCCTGCTGAGAAGCGATCTGGCCAATCTTTACGAAGGTCGGTCCCAGATCCTGCAGGATCTTCACGACGATCTCCGGCGTGATCCCGTCACTGTAATCATATTTTCTTATGATCGAAATGATCTCTTTCAGCCTTCCGTTGGTGTCCGGTTCCACTTCTTTGCATCTCTCCGCTGTCTAATGTTTCTTTTTCCAAACATCCCGGGACAGGCATCTTATGCCTTTTTCCCGAACTTCTCCTCGTTTTCCTTCTGCAGGATCTCCTTCATCTCCATCAGGGCGTCAACGTCGTCCTGATCGTAAGGAGTGAAATCCGCATGGAAGATCCCGTGCATCCACAGCTTTGTATCGATGCGGTCGTCATGACTGATCCATTCCCACACCTTGGCGATATCAAATTCCGGCGCCGGTCCGTGAACAAAGCCAAAGAAATAGCTGCCGATGTTATACTTCTTGAACAGGGGCAGGTGGGACGGGATAAAGCTGCCCCAGGGACGATGGTGCCACTCCGTGTTGATGAGCGGACGGTCATACTGCTTCATCAGATATTTAAAATAAGCTTTGGTATGGAGCAGGTCGCCGTAATAGTGGAAGGTGATCACATCCGAAAGGTCGCAGATCTCCTTTTCCATCGGGTCCAGTCCTGCCTCAAAATTATACCGGCCTTCGACCTGCTTATAAAGGCCCCAGGCTTCACAGGTAAGGGGCTGGGAAACGTCTGTCTCCCGCAGGAGCTCAAACAGCCGTTTGATGAACGGCAGGCTCAGCATATCCTTGTTCCGCTTGGAATTACCGGCTTCATTCCAGATATTCCATACGGAGATACGCGGGTCATCCTTATAGCGCTTTGCGAAAGCCAGCACATAAGCCTCCGAAGAAGGCCAGTTTGCCGGATCGTCCTCCGGCAGTACGCCCACCACATCTTCTCCGCTGAAGCAGGAAGGCAGGCAGTCACTGAACAACACCGGCATAATATCGATACCGTAACTGTCGCAAAGCGTCAGAAAATCCTCAAAGTAAGCTTCTGTCCGCTCCGGCGCCGCTTCCCAGATATCCTTGGGCGGCAGATGCATACGGAAACTGTTCAGACCGACTTCTGCTGCCAGCGCGACTTCTTTCCCGACGATCCTGAGCGCCTCTTCATGCTTATCCGGCAGATACAGGTCATTTCTCTTTAAAAAGCCGGAAAGAAAGTTGCAGCCATTGATATAGGGGCGGCTGTTGTACCAGTTCCAGGCTTCTTCCGACGTCCATTGTCTTTTCATACGATGCTCCTTTCTATCTGATGCCTCCCGAAAAAGATAAATCCCTCTGGAAAATTAAACCAGGCTATTCTGCCTTTATATCGGCATTGTAGCAGGCGCCGGTTACAAAAGGGATACAACAGAAGCAATACCGAAAGCCGGATGAGAACTGCTCTATCCGCTCTCCGAGCCTTTCTTTTAAAAAGCTGAAAGCATG
Organism: uncultured Eubacteriales bacterium; assembly: GCA_902796795.1. Taxonomy (GTDB): domain Bacteria; phylum Bacillota; class Clostridia; order Lachnospirales; family Lachnospiraceae; genus UBA1267. The sequence goes on along the minus strand of CADBQM010000351.1, from coordinate 1,936 downwards.
GTCTCCCGTACAGTGACCTGTAAAAATGTGCGCAATGGACGTGCTCTTTATTTCCGCAGAAAGCTCATCCAGCTCCTGATCTGTCATTTTGTAAAGATGCAGTCCGCCCACATAAGCCCAGACATCGCTGCGCCCCAAAAATGTACTGACATCCTTCAGGATGTTTGTCATCCCGGTATGGGAACAGCTGTTGAACACGACCAGCCTCCGGCCTGTTTCGATCACCAGGCTCTGCTCATGGGAAAACTCATCCGGCAGGCGCTCTTCCCGATCGACTGTGTAGAGATCATTGCGTAAAGCGATAGCGGAATAATCCGCTTTTCGATGCGGGACCAAATAGATGCCGTCACAGATCTCATAGACACCGCGCACATACCGTATACGTGTGCCATATCTGTCCAGGGTCCCGCGCCGGATGCCGATATAACGAAGCTTTCCTTCCTTGATACCGAAAAGGTTCTCACAGCTTCCCTCTCTCACCAGAAAAGGAGCGCTGTGATTCAGCGAAAAGAAGGCGTCCAATCCATCCGCATGATCGTAGTGCGCGTGAGACAAAACACCTGTATCGACCTTTGTAAGGTCTATTCCAAGGGTTTCCGCATTCTGTGAAAACAGGCCGCTGGACCATATGTTTTTACCTGCAGATATCGGCCGCTTTTTTCGCGAAACGCTCTCCGAACGCGATGAAGTTATTTTTATAATACACCATGCCGTTGTGCTTCTCTACATTGTCGTTGACACCGACCGGTCCAAGATGGATCACGGGCATCCCGCAGGCTCCACCGCCGGAATAGCACAGCATTCCGTTCACCATTTCGATGGTCAGTATCGACTGGATCACCGTCTCACCGCCGCCATGGGTAAACTGTTCGGTCGCAAAAGCCCCGCCGAGTTTCCCGGCAAAGCCCAGTTTTCCGGCGGAAGACATCATCCATGTGTGAAGATCCGGTGTCATCTGTGCTGCATAGGAAGGGGAGCCGATGACAATGCCCCGGGCTTCCTTTACAAAGTCTTCGTCGACCTCCGGAATGGTAAATGCTTTTGCTTCTGCATTCCCGACCCGGTTCATGCCCTGCACGATCCAGTCGGCAGCCTGTCTGGTATTCCCTGTTTTAGAATCTACGATAACTGCAAGCTTCATATCATTCCTCCTGATCAGTTACCTGCGCAGTGTTCATGGCCACAGTCGCCGTCATGATGCTCATGATGGTCGCACCTGGCATTGGGATCATATTGAAGTTTGCCTTCCGCAAGCGCCTTCGCTGCTTCATCCGCAGCGCCCCGGACGCCTGCATAAAGCTTGATCCCGGCATCCGAAAGCGCCATCTGCGCCCCCATGCCGATCCCGCCGCAGATCAGGACGTCCGCCTTCACCGCCTGCAGGAAGCCTGCAAGAGCACCATGTCCGCTTCCGTTGGTATCAACGATCTGCTCATTGACGATCTTTCCGCCTTCCACATCGTACAGCTTGAACTTTTCGGCATGGCCGAAGTGCTGGAAGATCTCCCCGTTTTCATAAGTAATTGCGATTCTCATACTGTCTGTTCCTTTCTCTATGATGACCTGATTGATCTCGACCGGTTCGTATTCAAAGTGTCCGCCCGTGATCAGCAGCCTTTTTCCGTTCACAAGGACGTTCGCGATCTTTTTTCTAGCGCTGTCATAAATAGCGGTGACCGTGGTCCGGGCGATATTCATTCTGGCTGCGCAGGCTTCCTGGGTAAGTCCTTCATCATCCAGTAATCTTAATGCTTCGAATTCATCCACGGTCATCTGTACGCTTTCCGCGGCTGCTACGTCATCCGGTGAAAAGCTGCGATAGACCGGAAGCTGCTCTATCCTGCGGCATCTGAATGGTCTTGGCATAAGCACTCCTTTCTGACATATGTCAGTAAAAATAATAATCCAGTGAGTGACATATGTCAATAACTTTTAT
>CADBQM010000350.1 GCA_902796795.1 uncultured Eubacteriales bacterium | reverse complement strand
GTTCTCCCCGAAACGCGGCATCAGGAAATAAACGACGTAGTTGACGACCGTCGTCAGTACGCCGCAGATGATGTACATGATCATCTCATAGTTCCAGAAACGCGAGAAAAACGGGTGCGCACGGAGCGCCCGGCTGATCCTGGTCCCTGTAAGCCAGCGGACCGGCCGGGTGGAAAGGATCCGTTCTTTCACCTTCTTCGGCCCCTCCTTTGAAAGCACCAAAAGTCCTTTACATTCGTATCGGATAAAGGTATAATATTTCAGTATTTTTGGCATTTTGCACCTGCCCATCTTAATACATTTTCAAATAAAAGTAAATGCTTTTCGGAGTGTGAGAGGGATCATGGCTGAAGGGAAACTGAGAGAGACGGATTTTGACGCGCTTCCCGAACAGAACGAGGAAGCGGCAGAGGAAAAAAGAAGACGGAAGGCGGAGCTTCTGGAAGCCCGAGAAAAAGATCGGAAGCGCCGGGAACTGGCAATCATCCTGGTCGTCGTACTCGTCATCGCTTTTGTGACGATCCTGGCTGTGATCATTTCCCGCGAGAGTTCCGCGAGAAGGCAGGAGGAAGACCGGGAGATCGCCCGGAGGACCGAGGCGGGTACCGACGAGCCCCTGACGCTCCGGCCGGAGACCCAGGAGAGCGAGAAGGTCGTCGTCGAATCGACGCCGGACAATGATGAAGCGCCGTCGGACGCCACCGTGCCGGAAGGCGGCAGCGAGAGCGCGGACGAACCGTCCCCGGAAACCGAGGAACCGGAAAGCGTCGGACCCGGATATGCGGACGCGGAAGAGCTGCGTGCCATCAAAAAGCCGTCCTGGGTCGAGGAAGCGCTGTTGACGGTCTCCGAATATTCCCGTCCCGGTTTCGCCCTGACGGAAGCCAACAACATCGTGATCCATTACGTCGGCAATCCCGGCACGACCGCAATGGGGAACCGTGATTATTTTGAGAGCCTTTCGGATCCCAAGCAGAATCCGACCGGCCACGGGGCAAGTTCCCATTACGTTGTCGGCCTTCAGGGCGAGATCATCCAGTGCATTCCGCTTTACGAAGTCGCTTTTGCCAACTATCCCCGGAACTATGATACCATCAGCATCGAGGTCTGCCACCCGGATGAAGGCGGCGAGTTCAACAACGATACCTATTGGGCCCTCGTACGCCTCGCGGCATATCTCCTGGAGAAGACAGGGATGAACCCGGAACAGCTGATCCGGCACTATGACGTTTCCGGAAAACTCTGCCCGATCTTTTATGTGGAGCACCCGGAAGCCTGGACCCAGTTCAAACATGCGGTCGGCGAATACATGAAGGAACATCCGGACATCGAGACGGAATTCCCGTAATATAAAAACCAAGCAGCAAACAATATAAGCGGAGGTAGGAAAATGAAGATTCTTGTTCTGAACTGCGGCAGCTCGTCCTTAAAGTACCAGCTGATCGACATGGAGGATGAGTCGGTACTTGCGAAGGGCCTGTGCGAGCGGATCGGTATCCCGGGCAGCCGCCTGACGCACCGTCCGGCGGGGAAGGATACGTACGAGGTCGAGGTCGAGATGAAGGACCACCGCGTCGCAGTGGAACTCGTCATGAAGGCGCTGCTGGATCCGGTACACGGCGTGATCCATTCGGAAGACGAAGTCGGTGCGATCGGCCACCGCGTCCTGCACGGCGGCAAGGATATCACCCAGTCCTGTGTCGTGGACGCAAACGTGAAATGGGTCATCCGTGAGTGCTTCGATCTCGGACCGCTGCACAATCCGGCCAACCTGATCGGCATCGAGGCCTGCGAAGCGGCCATGCCCGGAAAGGTCAACGTCGCCGTCTTCGATACGTCCTTCGGCATGGGCATGAAGCCCGAGGCGTACCGTTATGCGATCCCCGACGAATATTATGAAAAATACGGCGTCCGCCGCTACGGCTTCCACGGGACCTCGCACGATTTCGTTTCCCACGAAGCGCTGAAGTATCTCGACCTGGATCCTGAAAAGGGCAAGGTCATCGTCTGCCACCTGGGCAACGGCGCTTCCATTTCCGCATCGGTCGGCGGCGTCTGCGTCGACACCTCCATGGGCCTGACCCCGCTGGAGGGCCTGATCATGGGCACACGCTCCGGCGACGTGGACCCGGCGGTCGTCCAGTACATCACCAACAAGGAAGGGATCACGGTCGACGATACCCTGAATATCCTGAACAAGAAGTCCGGCATGGCGGCGCTCTCCGGTGTTTCCTCCGACTTCCGCGATATTGAAAAGGCATATAAAGAAGGCAACGAGCACGCGATCCTTGCGATGCACGCCTATATCCACCGCCTGGTAAAATATATCGGTGCCTACAATACGATCCTGAAGGGAACGGACGCGATCGTCTTTACCGCGGGCGTCGGCGAGAACGGACCGATGGTCCGCCGTATGGTCTGCGAATACCTGGAGTTCCTCGGCGTGAAGATCGACGAAGAAAAGAACCTGGCGACGTTCGGCAAACAGGCCGTGCTTTCCACGCCGGATTCCACGATCAAGGTCGCGGTCATCCCGACGAACGAAGAGCTTGCGATCGCGCGCGACACGCTGCGTTTCGTCCAGCAGTAAATACGATGGATGTTCCCGGGCTTACGCGCCGTCTGGCGGTAGGCCCGGAACCTTTATATCCGGGGCTGCCCGGCCGCCGAATATCCACGGTTCCACAGCGATACTAAGGCACCCCGGGCGCCCTTCGCTCGAGTTTGATGTCGTCACCAGGACGCCTTGCACTCGAGGTTTATGCGCTCCCCGGACGCCCTTCGTTCGAGTTTGATGTCGTCGGCGCGCTTTTAGCGCCTCCTCGTATCAAAACTCGAGTTCAGGGCTGGATACTTTCAACGTTTTTGCGGCGCTGCGCGCCTGGATCTTGTTTTGCTTGCCTCCTTCGGCGAGACACCGACCCAAGGGTTTAAAAAAGCAAGTTGGGTCGGTGCAAATCGCCGCATTTGAGGCCTCTCGGACGGGTGCAGTCCGACCTCGGGGCTGAAAAAGCTTGTCAGGTCGGAGCATTTACCTCGTTTCAAGCCTTTTGAAGCCGCTAAAGTCCGACCTGCGAAAGAAAAAAGCAAGCCAGGTCGGACTTGAGGGCATATTTCAGGCCTTTTAAAGCTGCAAAAGTCCGACCTGCCGGCTGATAATAGC
>CADBQM010000349.1 GCA_902796795.1 uncultured Eubacteriales bacterium | reverse complement strand
GATCATTCTCGGCGCTCTCATCGGCAGCATCCTTGAACAGACCGGCGCCGCGCTGAAGCTCGCAGACATGGTGATCAAACTGGTCGGGAAGAACAATCCGGTCCTCGCGATGGAACTCATGGGCTGGGTCGTTTCGATCCCGGTCTTCTGCGACTCCGGTTTCGTTATCCTGAACCCGATCCGGAAAGCGCTCGTCCACCGTACCGGCGTGTCGTCGGTTTCGATGAGCGTCGGCCTCGCGACAGGCCTTTACATTTCCCACGTATTCATCCCGCCGACACCCGGCCCGATCGCCGCGGCGAGCACCCTGGGGATCGGCGACAGCCTCCTCATCGTGATGGGCTTCGGCGCCCTCTGCTCGATCTTCCCGCTGATCGCTGGCTACTTCTACGCGAAATTCATCGGGAAGAAGGTCAAGGCCGACGACGAAGCCGACCAGGGCGAGATCGTGAAATCCTATGAGGAACTCGTCGCCGAATTCGGGAAGCTGCCGGGCGGCTGGAATTCGCTCGCGCCGATCATCGTCCCGATCATCCTGATGGCGCTTTCTTCGATCGCTTCCATGGCGAAACTGACCGGCTTCGCCGCGGATCTCCTGGGATTCCTCGGCACGCCGATCATCGCGCTTGCCGTCGGTACCGTCTTCGCGGTGATCCAGCTGGCGGGCGTCAAAAAAATGGACCAGTTCTACAAGATCTGCAACGATACGCTGATGACGGTCGGCCCGATCCTCTTCGTCACGGCGGCGGGCGGCGTGCTCGGCAAGGTCATTTCCTCCTCGGATATGGTCAATTACATTTCCTCGCACGCCGAAGTCCTCAGCACGATGGGCATCTTCTTCCCGTTCCTGCTGTCGGCCATCCTGAAATCCGCGCAGGGCTCCTCGACGGTCGCGCTTACGACGACGGCCGGCATCGTCGCACCGCTGCTCGGTGTGCTCGGCTTTGATTCGCCTGTCCGCATCGCCCTTGTCTGCATGGCGATCGGCGCCGGCGCGATGACGGTCTCGCACGCGAACGACTCGTTCTTCTGGGTCGTCACCAACTTCGGCGCGATGACGCCGGAAAAAGGCTACAAGACGCAGACGCTCAATACACTGGTCATCGGCATCGCGGCGATCATCGAGATCGCGATCCTGAGCTTTATCATTCACTGACGGAGGACATCAATGGACCAGAAACTGAGAAAAGACGCGGATGCCATAATCCGTGCGAGCCTCGACCAGGTTCTGCCGGATGAGGCCGTATCCAGGGCGCTCCGGGAATTCCGGCCGGGAAGCGGGAAAGTCGTCCTCGTCGCCGCGGGCAAAGCCGCGTGGCAGATGGCGAAGGCGGCGGTCGATACCCTCGGGAAGGTCGACGAAGGCATCGTCGTAACCAAATACGGGCACGTCATGGGGGAGATCCCCGGCGTCGAATGCTGCGAGGCGGGCCACCCCGTCCCGGACGAAAACAGCTTCGCGTCGACGCAGAAGGCGCTGGACCTCGTGAATGACCTCTCGGAGGACGACAGTGTGCTGTTCCTGCTTTCGGGCGGCGGCAGCGCGCTGTTCGAAAAGCCGCTCGTATCGGGGGACGAACTGCAGGATATCACGAAGCAGCTCCTTGCCTGCGGCGCGGATATCGTGGAAATGAACACGATCCGGAAACGTCTCAGCGCGGTCAAGGGCGGGCGGTTCGCGCTCGCCTGCGCGCCGGCAAACGTCTTTGCCATCGTGCTCAGCGACATCATCGGGGACCCGCTCGACATGATCGCGAGCGGTCCTGCCTATCCGGACGCGTCGACGTGTGAAGAGGCGCTTGCGATCGCGAAAAAATACGGCCTCAGGATGTCCCTTGCGGCCATGGACCTTCTCTCTCAGGAGACGCCCAAGACGATCAGCAACGTCACGACGAAGATCACGGGCAGCGTCCGCGAGCTCTGCGGCGCGGCGGAGAAGAAATGCCGGGAACTCGGCTACGAACCCGTCCTGCTCACCGACCAGCTTGCCTGCGAGGCGCGGGAGGCCGGGGCGTTCCTCGGCGCGGTCCTGCGCACGCACGCGGGCGACGGAAAGAAGCTCGCCTTTATCGCGGGCGGCGAGACGGTCGTCCATCTGACCGGCAAGGGCCTCGGAGGCAGGAACCAGGAACTTGCGCTCGCGGCGGCGCCCCTCATCAAAGGCGTTCCGGGCGCGGCGGTCTTTTCTTTCGGAAGCGACGGGACGGACGGACCGACGGACGCGGCCGGCGGCTATGCCGACTATGAGACGATGGACGCCCTCGCGGCAAACGGCCTCGATATCGCGGCCGTCCTGAAGGACAACGACGCGTACCACGCGCTCCTTGCGGCGGACGGGCTGATCGTTACCGGCCCGACCGGGACGAACGTCAACGACGTGTCCGTCGCGCTGCTTGCTGTTTGACATACCCTGAATGATCCGGCCGGATGCCGTCTGACCCGCAGCGGCAGTATGGCGCCGGCCGGCGCCCGCAATGAAGAAATACAAGGAATGCAATCTGACCGGCCGGCCGGAACGGCCGCGTTTCCCGGGATGGCTCCCATGGGCCGCTCCCGGCGCGGATCCGGCGGGGCCGGCGCCGTTTTTTTCGCTGCTGTACGGGGCAGCCCTGTTTCTTTACGCGTTTTCCTTTGCGCTCGGAAGGATCCGGTGGGCCGCCGGCACGACGGTATTCACCCTGACGGCGGCATGGATCCGGAAATACTTCGTCCTTCTTTTTATTCCGCTTATTCTCCGGGAACTGTGGATCGTACTGCAGGTGTCCCTGCGTTTTCTGCGTGCCGCGCGGACGCCCCGTCCGGCGGCCGGCGGGGCGCGGGGCGCCGGACCGGAAGGCGCGCGCGCGGAGAGGGACGCCGGCTTCCGGTATCTTCTGTACGCGGTCTGCGGGCTTCTCGTTTTCTGCCTCATGTTTTTCGGCGCGCGGATGACCGAGATCCCCCTTCTTGTCTATTTTTCCAAGGAACTGCGTCTCCGGGACCGGTTCAAAGTCAGTCTTGCCGGGATCGCGCCCGCCGCCGTCGTGTACGTGATCGCGCTCGCGCTGGGAGTGCTTGCCTTCAAATCCTATCCTTTCCGGTATTTCGGTGTGGTCCGGACCTATACGGCATACGGGACGGGGCATCCCAATACCGGCGCGCGGCTCCTCTTTTTCCCGTTCCTCGGTCTGTGGTACGTATGGGGGGACAGGTATAAAAAACTGATATATGCCGCCGGCGCGGCGCTGTATCCGGTGTTTATCTTTGTCTGCGGCTGCCGGACGGCCGTGCTGCTCCTCACCGCGTGG
>CADBQM010000348.1 GCA_902796795.1 uncultured Eubacteriales bacterium | reverse complement strand
CTTCTTCACGGTATTGCCCTGGCTGTCCAGAAGCTCGGTCACGACGTGCGGTTCGTAATAATAGCCGCCGTTCACGATCGAGGCGTAGGCCGACGCCAGCTGCACCATCGTTACATTATAGCCCTGCCCGAAGGAACAGGTCGCAAGCTCGATGTCTCCCAGACCTTTTTCATAGTAGATCAGGTTGGCGGTATTCGCTTCGCCGGGCAGGTCGATGCCCGTCTTCTGCCCAAGGTTGAAGACCTCCTGGTATTTCGCGAAGATCTCGGCGCCGACCTGATGGCCGATCTTGACAAAGCAGACGTTGCAGGAACGGCCGAGCGCCTCCATCGGGACGAGGTCGCCGCAGGTGCCCATATGGCAGTGGATCAGGTGGCCGCGGACCTCGATCTCACCGGTGCAGTTGAAGGTCTCGTCCTTATCGATCACGCCCTCTTCGATGCCGCCGGCAAGCGTCAGCGTCTTTCCGGTGGAGCCGGGCTCATAGGTGCCGCTGACACAGTAGTTCATCTGTACCTGCTGGATCAGTGCCCTGAGCTGCTGCTCTTTCGTCATGCTGTCAAGCTGGTCCATCCGGCCTTTGAAGGCTTCCTTCAGCAGGAAGGTCTCCGCCGGTTCCTCCAGTTCTTCTTCCGTAAACAGCCCCGAGATGTTGGACGGGTCGTTCAGGTTGAATTCCGTATCGCTGTCCATGGAGATGATCTCGCCGGTGTTCGGGTCCATCACGAGCACGTTGATGCGCTCGCCGCCGATCTCCTCCTGGAATTCCCGGATCGCCTCCCGGACGAAGCGGGAAACGTTCGCGTCGAGCGAGGTACGGATGGTCAGCCCGTCCTCCGGGGAGACAACCTCATTCTGTACGGTCCCGTCCTCGGCAACATAGCTTAGGCTCTTGCCGTTCGTCCCGTGCAGGGTATCGCTGTAATATAGTTCCAGGCCGGTCACGCCTTCCGACGCGTCCCTGGTAGTGTAGCCGACGGTCTTGGAAAGGACGTCGCCAAGCGGATAATCCCGCCGGTACTCCTCTTCAAACCAGATACCGGCGATCCGGGCGTCGTTCTGCGCGGCCGGGTTCTTCTGGTTGTTTGCCTTCCGTTCGGTCTCGTAATCCGCCGCCGCTTTCCGGTAGGCTTCTACGCTCTCCTCGGAGAGGACATCGCTGCCGGCATAACGGAGGTAACTGATCTTTTCGTTTTCCTCAAAGCTTTTCCTGAGATCTGCCTCATCCAGCTGAAAGGCTTTCGCGACCAGTGCGACCGTCGCTTCCATCGAGCCCTTGTGGCTCTTTTCCGTATCGAAAAGGACCTTCGGGTCCAGGATCAGGCGGTAGACACGCTTGCTCACCGCGAGTGCGGTGCCGTTCGCATCCAGGATATTGCCGGGCTGCGCGAGGATCACGGACGACGAAGCCGTGGACTGCTGCAGCGCGCGGTGGCGGTATTCATCCCCGTTTTTCAGCACGAGGACGATGGCGCGGCCGATGCATAAACATAGCAAAAGACCGATCACCAGATAAAGGATGGCCAGTCTTTTGCTGTAAGGAAGTTTTCGGTTTTTGCGCTTTCTATTCATGCGGGATCTCTTGGTTCTTTACCACATATTCCCGGACCGACCGGCTGTAGTAGAGGATCTGGCGCTTTTCCGGCACCTGCATCTTCAGCTTCTTTGTCGCGTAATCATAAGCCGCCTGGTAATCGATCCTGTTCTCGTGTTCGTTCGTGAGCAGGATGTTCTCCCGTCGCAGCGTTTCCTGCTGCTTCTCCAGCGCGGTGATCTCGCGTTTCAGGGTCGTCCTCCTGGAAAGCCCCAGGATGTACGTCGAAAGAAGGAGCACGGAAAGCACAAGGACCGCAGAGAAGAACAGCACCCTGGCCGCGGACTGCACATGGCGCTCCGCGTTTTTCCGGACTGCTCTTTCCTCGATCCGCTGCCGTGCGGCTTCTACATATTCCCGTTCCGCAGCGCGTTTTTCTTTTTCTGTCTTGATCTCCGGCTGGAAGACCGTACTGCCGTAATTATATACGGTACGGTATCCGCCCTCATAGCGCTGTGCCACTTTGCTCCCCGCCTTCCTGTTCTCTCAGGCTTCCGTCCTCATATATGTTCGAAGATCCTGAGCTTTGCGCTTTTCGCGCGCGGATTGTCTTCAAGTTCCTGTGCGGAGGGGACGACCGGCTTCCTCCCGACCGTCTTTCCCTTCGGTTTCCTCCCGCAGACGCAGACCGGAAAATCCGGAGGACAGATGCACGGATTTTCCGCGTCTCTCATCGTCTGCTTCACGATCCGGTCTTCCAGGGAATGGAAGCTGATCACGGCGAGCCGCCCTTTCGGTGCCAGCCGGTCGATCATGCCGGACAGTGTGTTTTTTAAAGTCTCCAGCTCCCCGTTCACTTCGATCCGGAGCGCCTGAAAACTCTGCTTGGCGGGATGCCCGCCCTTTGACCGTACCTTTGCCGGGACTGCCTGGCTGATGATCGCGGAAAGCTCCAGTGTGGTTTCCACAGGCTCCTTCTCCCGCGCGCGTACGATCGCCCTTGCTATGTTTTTCGCGTACGGCTCTTCTCCGTAACGGAACAGGACCGATGCGAGTTCTTCTTCACTGTAGGTATTGACGATGTCCCGGACCGTCTTTTCCTGGCGCCGGTCCATCCGCATGTCGAGCGGTGCGTCAAAGCGATAGGAAAATCCGCGTTCCGCCGTATCGAGCTGGAAGGATGAGACGCCGAGGTCCAGGAGGATCCCGTCAAGCTGCCCTGCCCCGTAAGGCCTGAGCAGTTCTTCGTAATCGCCGTAGTCGCCGCGGATCGCGGTGAAACGGTCCCCGAAGATGCTGAGCCGTTCCGACGCCGCCCGGATCGCGTCCTCGTCTTTGTCGATCCCGTACAGGTGTCCTTTGTCAGAGAGCCGTAATAAGATCTGCTCCGAATGTCCGCCCCCGCCGAGCGTCCCGTCGAGATAGGTCCCCTCCGGGCGGATATTCAGTCCGTCTACTGCTTCAAAGAGCATTACGGAACTGTGCCGGAATTCCATGGTCAGATCTCCACGCCTTCCAATCCGTAAAGCAGATCGTCGACGTTTTCTTCCGTTTCGCCGTTATAGGATTCCCAGAGGCTGCTGTCCCAGATCTCCACGTGGTCCTCCACGCCGACCAGCGTGACGTCCTTTTTCAGTCCCGCATAGGCGCGCAGGTTCTGGGGGATGAGCATCCTGCCCTGTTTGTCGATCTCGCCGTCCATGCTGTTGCCGTAGAAGAAGCGGCGCAGCCTTCTCGCGGGCTCGCTGGAGATCTTGGGCAGGTTCTCCAGGCGTTCGGTGAAATGTTCCCAGGCTTCCATCGGATAAAGAGAGACACAATGCTCCACGCCCTTCGCGATGATGAAGTTCTCACCGAGCTCTTCGCGCAGGCGTGCGGGTATGATGATCCTGCCCTTGGCGTCGAGCGCGTGAGCAAAGGTCCCCCGAAGCATCGTCTTTCTCCTTTCCTGGTTCACCACTTTATTGCACTTTGAACCACTTTTCCCGTTAAGTAACTTAATAATAAGCAGATATGAACGAAAAAGCAAGCGTTTTTTACAGATTTTTTAATAATTTTTGAAAAGTGGAGGAAAGTGGGTGGATTTCCACAATGTCCACATCCCCTTGTGGAAAAGTCCCTTGTTTTTCCCCTGCTTCTGTGCTATACTCTCAAAGATTGTAAAGTACGGGCTGTATGCCCTCTCGTAAGAACCGCAGCGCGGTATAAGGAGTCTTTTTAAGGTGAAGCTTGGCATCATCGGTCTGCCGAACGTAGGAAAAAGTACATTATTTAACGCACTGACGAACGGCGGTGCGGGCGCGGAAAATTATCCCTTCTGCACGATCGACCCGAATATCGGCGTCGTGCCGGTCCCCGATCCCCGACTCCAGCTGCTGACCGACTTCTATCATTCCAAAAAGACGACGCCCGCGGTCATTGAATTCGTGGATATCGCCGGTCTCGTAAAAGGCGCTTCCAAAGGCGAAGGCCTCGGGAACCAGTTTCTCGCGAACATCCGCGAGGTGGACGCGGTCATCCACGTGGTGCGCTGCTTCGAGGACCCGAACGTTATCCACGTCGACGGCAGCGTCGATCCCTTACGGGATATTGAAACGATCGGCCTTGAGCTCATCTTCTCGGACATGGAAGTCATCGAGCGCCGGGTCTCCCGGACGAAGAAGAGTCCGGATAAGCAGATACAGAAGGAACTGAAGACGCTGGAAAACCTGACGGCGCTCCTGGAAAGCGGAAAGCCCGCTTCTGCCTATGTGCCGGCCGATGAAGAGGAAGCGGCCTTCGTCTCCTCCCTGAACCTGCTCTCCGCAAAGCCCGTGATCTACGCGGCAAACGTTTCCGAGACCGATCTCGCGGACGACGGCAGTGGAAATCCCTTCGTCGCGGCGCTCCGGGAACACGCAAAGGAAGAAGGCGCGGAAGTCTTCCTGATCTCCGCGAAGCTGGAAGCCGAGCTTTCCGACCTCGATGAAGAGGAACGCCTCCTCTTCCTGCAGGACCTCGGGATCAACTCTTCCGGCCTGGACCGCCTGATCGCGGCGAGCTATTCGCTGCTCGGGCTTTTGAGCTTCCTGACCGCAGGGGAAAAGGAAACGCGTGCCTGGACGATCACCAAAGGCACCAAGGCGCCGCAGGCCGCCGGGAAGATCCATTCCGACTTCGAGCGCGGCTTCATCAAAGCCGAGGTCGTCAATTACCGGGATCTTCTGGACAGCGGCTCCTACGCGGCCGCGCGTGAAAAGGGCCTGATCCGCATGGAAGGCAAGGACTACGTAATGCAGGACGGCGACGTGGTGCTCTTCCGCTTTAATGTATAGGAAGGAAAACATCCGTGACCAAAGAAGAACTGCTCAATTCCGAAGGCAATTATTTTACGCTTTATATGGAAGACGGGACCGAGCTGGAATGCTCGCTTTTCGCCGTTTTCACCGCGGACGGCCGGGATTATGCCGCCCTGCTGCCCCTCTCCGGTCCCGACGAGGACAGCGGCGAGGTTTATTTATATCGTTTCATCGATAAAGGGGATGAAGATCCGGAACTGGAAAACATTCCGGATGATGAAGAACTCGAGATCGCGTCCGACGCTTTTGACGAATACCTGGACGACCTGGAGTTCGATACCATCGAGGAGGAGGAATTATGAAAAAGAGACTGATGAGATTTCTTGCGTTTCTTCTTGTCCTGTCGCTGTTCGCCGGCCTTGCCGTAACGTCGAACGCGGACAGCGACACGGAACCGCAGGGAACAGAGGAAGGCACGGAAGAAGCGGTGCCGGAGGAAGAGACGACTCCGGAGCTTCCGTACGTGGATCCGACGGCTGCACTGCCGGATAAAAAGGATCCCCTGAACCTCACACCGGGCCAGATCAGCTCGAACGTTTTCTTTATGGGCGAATCGCTTTCCGGCATGGATTACGAGGATGCTTTCAAAAAGTGCAAAAAGGTGCTGGACACCATCCGTTCCACCAAATTCGTGATGCAGTCCGAACTGGAGGAAGGCAAGACCCTCCGTTCCGATTATAAAGATATCGGCATGACCTGGGATATCAGCGAACTTGCGCCGCAGCTGAAGAGCGCCGTCGTGAAGGGCAACCTGCTCGACCGCTACAAGCTCGCGAAGGACCTGGAACGCGAACCCATGAACCTGAGCCTGAACATCGCGGTCGACCAGAACAAGGCGCTCGAATACTACTATAATGCGACCGCCAAATGGAACCGCAAGGCAAAGAACGCGAAGGTCGAAGTCTCCTTCGGCAATATCACCGTCAAGGACGGCAAGAACGGCTATGCCTGCGACTGCACGGAAGGCGTTAAAGAGCTTGTCCGCGACATCCGCTCCTACGACGTCGGCGATACCGGCGAATACAGGGTCCCGCTCTATGAAGAGATCCTGACGCCGGAATTCACTTCCGACCGCGCGCACCAGTTCCAGATCATCGGCAGCTTCACGACCGAGTATCCTTCACCCACCAGCCAGGCGCTGAAGAACCGTGTCCAGAACCTGAAGCAGAGCGCCGCGAACATGTCCGGCCGCACCTTCGCCCCCGGCGAAGAGATCTCCGCGCTGGACCTGTACGGCGACATCTCGCTGGCGGGCGGTTACCTGGAAGCCGGCACCTTCTCGAACGGCGGCCATATCAAGGAAGTCGGCGGCGGTATCTGCCAGACCACGACGACGATGTACAACGCCGTCCTGCTGGCGGAGCTTGAGGTCACCTACCGCAGGAACCATTCGATGCTCGTGCTCTACGTGGATCCTTCCCGCGACGCCATGGTCTACGCGACCGGCAATTCCGACTTCAAGTTCAAGAATACTTCTTCCGATTACATCATCATCGACGCCTACGTGAACGAACAGGCAGAGACCATCACGGTCAACATCATCGGCCACGAGGACCATCCGGCCGATCACTCGGTCCGCTATGAGTCCGAGATCCTGGAGATCACCGTCCCGCCGGTCACGATAAACGAAGACCCCTCGGTCCCGCTCGGCTGGAGCAACGTCAACCAGAAGGTCCGCCTCGCAAGTGAAGACGGTCCGACGATCGGCGTAAAGTCCCGCCTGTGGAAGATCACGACTGACGCCGGCGTCGAGACAAGGACACTCGTCGGCGGCACCGACAACTATAAGCCCGGTACCGCGGTCTACAACGTCGCCTCCGACACCAAGCTTGAGCTCGTGGCAAGCGGCCCGAGAAACGCCGGTTACATCACGCTGAAGTCGACCTTCTTAGACGGCACGCCGCTCGCGACCGATCCG
>CADBQM010000347.1 GCA_902796795.1 uncultured Eubacteriales bacterium | reverse complement strand
GGAACGCCGTATCCCCATTACTGGGAATTCTGCGTGGGTTCCTGCCATGCCGCCACGCTCCTTCGCGCAGACGTGCAGGAACATATCCGGAAAGCACACAGGGATATCGGCTTCCGCTATATCCGCTTCCACGGCCTTTTTGATGACGATATGAGCGTCTATTTTTCACCCCTGATCGGGGATCCTGTCACGTCTTTTTACAACATTGACCTGATCTTCGATTTTCTTCTGGACATCGGGATGAAGCCGTTCATCGAGCTCGGCTTTATGCCTTCCTGTCTTGCCTCGACGGGGCAGACGACCTTCCACTATAAGGGCTATACCAGCATGCCCAACGATGAAGAAGCCTGGAAAAAGCTGATCCGGGATCTTGCAGAGCACCTGATCGAAAGATACGGCCTCGCCGAAGTCAGCGAGTGGTTTTTCGAAGTCTGGAATGAGCCCAACCTCCACTTCTTCTTTGACGGAACGCAGGAAGATTATTTCCATCTTTACGAGATCACTGCCCGGACGCTGAAGGAAGTCGATCCCTGCCTGAAAGTTGGCGGACCGGCGACTTCCGTCAATGCCTGGATCCCGGACTTTGTGAACTTCTGCAAATGCAACGACGTACCGGTGGATTTTGTCTCCACGCATCATTATCCCAGCGATGATCCCCTTTCTTCCGCAGGCATGAACGGACCCGGCAAAAAGGGCGGCGGACCGAGCGTAGAAGACATGAAGAACATGACGCCGGAAGAGATCAAAAAGATCATCGCGGCATTCATTCAGAAAAAAGAAAACAAAAACCCGAGGGACGTTCTTGCCCGGATGACAAAGAAGGCAAAAGAAGAAGCCGGAACGCTGCCGCTTTACTATACCGAATGGAACGGCTCCCACGACTACGACAACAATTATCAGGCCGCTTTCATCATCCAGACCCTTGCCTACAATCATGACCTGGTAGAGGGCTACTCCTACTGGACCGTCAGCGATATCTTTGAAGAGATGGGCATGAAGCCTGGCCCCTTCAAGAACGAATTCGGCATCCAGACGAATCACGGAGTGCCGAAGCCTTCTTACCGGCTCTTTGAGGCGCTGCACGCGGCCGGCGATATCCGCCTGGACGTTCCGTCTGCGGACCCGAACGTCGAAGTGCTGGCACTGACGAACGGGGACGAAGCCACGGTCTTCGTTTACAATCACGACCTGGAACGCCGGACGGTGAAGGACGAGGAAGTGGAACTGACCCTTGCTGGCGCGGCCGACGTGTGGAAGGCCGTGATCGATGAGACGCATACCGCGCCGGTCAGGTGCTGGGAAGCCATGGGATCTCCTGCCTACCTGAACAAGGCGCAGGTCCTGGCTTTGAACGAAGCCTCTGTACTGAAGTATGAAAAGGTCCGGGGCGAAGAGACGGGAGCGGGGCAGAAGTTCTGCTTCACGGCCGGTCCCGAAAGCGTTACCATCTTCAAATGCAGAATACAGTAAGGAAGTATGATGAAAAAAATGTTTTGTCTGCTGCTCGCTGCTGCCCTGACCGTATCGCTGTTTTCCGCCTGCGGTGCTGCGGACAGGGAAAGCACGGAAAGTAAAGAGGCAGAAAGCTCGGAAGCGGAGGGCTCGGAAGCGGAGAGCAGTGAACCGGAAAGTACGGAGCCGGAGGGCTTCAGCATGGAGGCTTACCTGAGAAAGACCGCGGACGCGTATCCGGACGCGGCGCCGGCCGAACTGATCGCGGAGATCGCGAAAAGTCCGTACTTTGCGCTGTTTACGACCTATATCCCCAAAGACTATTATCCGGCACTGGATTATGAATACCAGCCGGAGGGGATCCGGGATGCGGCCGCGCTGTTCGACAGCATCAGCGGAAAAGGAAGCATTCTCTACGTATTGGAGCCCGAAGATGACGCGGCCGCGAAGGCGCTTCTCAAGGACTTTAAGGAAAAAGCCGATCCCAAATGGATGGACTTTGACGGCGGCGGCCTCGATGGATCGTTCGCAGAGATCCTGCACGGCAAAGTGATCTTTGCCATGTATGATACCGCACTTCAGCCGGTAGAAGGCCCGATCATGGAAAAGGGCCGGGATTTCGTTCCGATGTTCCATGACTACCGGAAGGACCATCCGGAAGCCGGCTGCCTGGAGATGGCGGAATACTTTGCCGGACACCAGAAATACGCGGCGATGTATACGACCGCCGTTCAGGAAGGGCAGATCCAGGGCTTCGGCAGCTTTGAAAAAGAGGTGGAGATCAAAGGCTTCATCGATGCCGCAGGCTTTATCCCGCAGATGTCTCCGACGCTTTTCATCGGTTACGTCTTCCGGCTTGCGCCGGAGGCCGATAAAGAAGCCTTTGCGGCCATGCTTGAGGAGAATGCCAACCTGGCCTGGAACGTTTGTATGGCAGCCAATACCGTCATCGTGGAGACCGACGGCGATTTTGTACTGTTCATGATGTGCGACGAAAACAAATAAGGATGCAGAGGTAGAATATGAAGGCATTTCGCGCGTTCCTCCAGCGGAAAAATATTGTAATATCGGCAAAACGCTACGGCATCGACGCACTCGGCGCGATGGCGCAGGGCCTGTTCTGCTCCCTGCTGATCGGCACGATCATCAAAACGTTCGGACAGCAGCTCGGCGTCCAGTTCCTGACGGATATCGGCACGTACGCAATGGCGATGAGCGGGCCGGCGATGGCGGTCGCCATCGGTTATGCGCTGAAGGCAGATCCGCTCGTCCTGTTTTCGCTGGCAGCGGTCGGCTGGGCGGCAAATGCGGAAGGCGGCGCTGGCGGCCCGCTGGCGGTGCTCATCATCGCGATCGTCGCCGGTGAATTCGGCAAGGCCGTTTCGAAAGAGACCAAGGTCGATATCCTGGTGACGCCCGCCGTGACGATCCTGATCGGCGTAGCGTTGGCCAAGCTCATCGCACCGCCGATCGGATGGGCGGCAAACGCCTTCGGCCTGCTGATCAATGAAGCGACCAACCTGCAGCCTTTCCTGATGGGCATCGCCGTCTCGGTCCTCGTGGGCATTGCACTGACGCTGCCGATCTCCTCGGCGGCGATCTGCGCGGTACTGGGACTGACCGGACTTGCGGGCGGTGCGGCGGTTGCCGGCTGCTGCGCGCAGATGGTCGGCTTTGCCGTGATCTCCTTTAGGGAGAACCGCTTCGGCGGCCTCATTTCCCAGGGCCTCGGCACTTCCATGCTGCAGATGCCGAACATCATCAAAAATCCGCGTATCTGGATCCCGGCGACGCTTGCATCCGCGATCACCGGCCCCATTGCGACCTGTGTCTTCCGCCTGCAGATGAACGGCGCCCCGATCAATTCCGGCATGGGCACCTGTGGCCTGTGCGGGCCTATTGGCGTGATCACGGGCTGGCTTTCGCCTTCCGAAGAGGCCGTTGCGCGCGGCGCTTCCGTAATCGCCCCCACAGCCCTCGACTGGATCGGGCTCGTGCTCATCTGCATTGTATTACCGGCCGTACTGTCCCTGCTGTTTGCGATGATCTTACGCAAACTCGGCTGGATCAAAGATGGAGATATGAAACTCAACTAAACGGATGAAAAACATTAAGGAGCTCTTTGTCAAAAAAACCGCAGTCATGATCCCGCTGACGGTCCTTCTTGCTGCCGGCATCATTTTCGGGATCGTTACCCTTATCATGTATCTGCAGCCGATCTCCAGAGCTTACGCGCTGGAGATCCCGACCGATTCTTTTACGCTGCACATCGGCGACGAAGCGGATATCCGCTGGGAATTTCCGGAAGTCACCGAGCGCGGCTATCTGAAGCACCTGCAGGGGAAAAAGCAGAAAAAGATCCGCTTCGAAAGCTCGGATGAATCTGTCGTCACCGTGGACGGATCCGGCCATATCACTGCGGTCGGAAAGGGCAGTGCAGAGATCACTGC
>CADBQM010000346.1 GCA_902796795.1 uncultured Eubacteriales bacterium | reverse complement strand
GTGGATGCCGAGCTCCGGATAGGGATCCGGCTCGACCGCGCTGTTGATGAGCGTGAGCGCAAGGGCGTTTTCATTTCCGCGGTAGCCATACTTGCTGTCGCTGATCAGGATCGCGCAGGGTGCTTCCGCCGCGGGTCCTGCATAGCTTCCGGTTCCGGGATCCGCCGCATTTTCCCGGCTCTTTCGCAGCGCCAGGCCGTACTTAAGCCCCGGCACGTCGGTTGGCATTTCTTTACGCACGACCGCGCCGGCGGGGATGTCGTACAGGTATTCCCGTGTTTCGTAAGCGAGCGGGATGCGGTAGTTTAAGAGCGGGACGTAGTCCCTGTCGTTCCCGTGGCCGAGCCAGTCGACCCGCACGGTGATCTTCACCACCGGGTCGCCCGCGTCCAGCGTATATTCCGCTTCCAGCCTGCTCTCCTGCACTGCATAACGTACTTTAACGCTCTGCCGGAGTCCGCCTTCCGTCACTTCCAGCGATACACAGTGGTCAACCGGAAGTTCCCGGATGTGGCGGCCGATCGTCCAGGCGCCGAGTTCCTTCGGCTTTTCGGATTCCACGTAGGTGAAGCCCGCGCTCTCCCCGGCTTTGATCATCTCCGCCCCGGAGGCTTTGTCGACCATCGAAACGATGCGGCCGCTGCCGGCGTCGATGCGCACGGCAATGCGCTCGTTTTCGAGCAGCGGGTCCACGTCCGCCTTACCGATCCGGTCGCGCCGGATCTCATGCATCAGGACTGGGACTTCCTCCGCTTCCTTTTCGTACAGTACGACCGTGGTATAGCCGAGTGCCGGCGCGTTCACTTCTGCCAGCACACGGAATACCTGGTGGTCCCAGTAATTGTGGTTTTCATCGAGCAGCTGGAACGGGATCGCATTGCCGTCCGCGTCCTTCATGCTGATCCGGCAAAGATCGCCGGTCCAGTCAAAGACCGCAAGCTCCACGCACTCCTTCCGTGCAAACGGCAGCGTATTGAAGACGTGGAAGATCCGGGTACGGCCGCTGCCGCGCTCCGTGCTCGGCACGCCGACAAAGTTTTCAATGCCGTAACCGGTGCCGGCCCCTTCGGACTGGCTGTTGTAGGCGTCGATGTCCACCGGGATCCCGGAAGTATCGATCTTCAGCGCCACTTCCCGCATCGCGTTCTGGATCTGCGTGTTCGTGACCGCTGCCGTGCGCTGGTACAGGCCCATCGCCCATTCACGGGAATCCCGCACACAGGAGCCGGTGATAATGTCGTGGAAGTGTGTAAAGAGTACGTTCTGCCAGGCGCTCGTCAGCTGCTCCTTCGCGTACGGGAAGTGCGCAAAACGACCCGACAACGCGCCGATGCTCTCAGCGTCGAAGAGCGCCGCTTCCATCCGCCGGTTGCCCCGTTTGATGCGGCTCTGTGTACTGTAGCAGCCCTGGAAGATGAAGTTCATTTCTTCCGTGACGACCGGCAGTTTTTCCCAGACGGACATCGCCGTATCGAAGAATTCATGCAGCGTCCCGAATCTGATCCGCGGGAAGATGCGCCAGCTCATCATCTCGAGCGCCCGTTCCACGTCGCGCCTTGTCGGCCCGCCGCCGTGGTCGCCCACGCCGTAGACGATCAGCCCGGTCTTCAGGCCCCCGGAGAGCCGGCTCATCTCAATGAGGCTGGTGCCGATCTCCGGAATGATCCCGGAATTGTACCAGAAGGGCTCGCGGTAGACGAGCACCTCCTTCCCGGAGAGCGCCCGGTAACGGTACAGGTTCTGCTTCCGCGCGTTCCCGCGGCAGTGATAGTAATATTTGACGTCGCCGTAGGCGTCGATCTCCGGCACGTTCGCACTGTGGCCGAAGGTGTCCGGCGAAAAGTCGATATCCAGGCGCTTTACGCCCCAGACCTCTTTCAGGTACTTCTTTGTATATTCGATATGCCGGAGCAGCGATTCCCCGGAGGGCATGTTTTTGTCGCACTCGACCCAGGCTGTGGCGGTCACTTCCCAGCGTCCCTCCGCGATCCGCGCCTTGATCTCCTCCATCATTGCCGGATCATACTCTTCCACGATCTTATAGACCGAAGCCTGCGACTGCGAGAAGCAGAAGTCCGGATACTCGTTCATGATGTTCAGGATCGAGCGGAACGTGGCCAGCGTGACCGCGACCGTCTCATTGAAGCTCCACATCCAGTTCATGTCGATGTGTGCGTGCGACGCGAGGATCAGCTGGTACTCCTTCGCCGCCGCCTCCGCCGGCGCAAGCAGCCCCTCCGCCTCCTCGCAGGCCCGGTTGGTCAGCACGCCCTCTTCCGCGATGCGGGAAAGCAGAAAGTCAAGGGCCTCCGTGAGCGGCGCGTCAAAGGCACCCGCATTTTCCTCCGAAAGATGCAGCACGAATTCCAGTTCGGAAAGGATCCGGACGTTTGCCCGGCTCGGCCGCGTGATGCCCGCCTTCTCCTCCAGCGGCGCACCCATCGTAAACTCAAACGACTTCTTCTGCCGATTGCCGCCGACAGACGTTTTCAGGCGAAGGAACTTCTCCGCAAGTGTGCTCATGATGATCTCCTGTGTGTAGGTTTTTATTGTTTTCCGTACATATCGTACGTTTTTCACTGCGTCGATCTGTATGTATTTTCGTGTGTTTTATGCAGCTTTTCCGCACTGTCTGTGCGTTATTATGTGCGCCGTTCTTTCTCCAGAATCTCCTGCAGCGCCTCGAAGATCTCCTCCTCTGTTTCGTAAGGGACGACCGTATAGTACGGATCCCCGGTCAGCATCGCCGAAAGCTGCGTCCGGCCCCTGTCATAGAGAATATAGCTGGGCTTCCCGAAGCGCTCCGCGTACGCAAGCTCATAACCGACCCCGAGCGAGGGCGTCGTACACTCCGCGATCACGAGGTCACATTCCCTGAGCCAGGCTGTATCCCGCTCGTAGATCGCCGCATCCATATCCTGCCCCTGTTCCAGCACGTTCAGTTTCGGCTGGCCGACATGTTCCGTCAGGACGACGTCGGTCCGCTGGATATAGGCGATGATGCGCCGGTAAAGGGCGGCGTCAACGCGTCCGCCGCGGATCGAACCGCAGAAGTAGATCTTCATGCGTGCTCCCCGCGGGCGAGTGCCGCGCCCAGCTTGAACACCTTCTCACATTCCAGTGGGAACACTTCTTCATGCCGCTTGTATTTTTGCTCCGCATTGAAGAACCACGGCCAGTCTGTCTTGCTGTAATCCTTCAACTGCTGTGTATCGCCGCTGACAAAGTACGCCGTCGGTCCCACAAAACGGCTCAGTGTCTGCTGGTAGCCCTTCAGTTTCTCCGTATACATCGTATCCGGCGCATTACTCGTCATGAGCAGCAGCACCGGGATCGGCCGTTCGTTGCACGACGGCGTGTCGCTGTTGTACGTCAGATACTGGAAGATCAGCCGC
>CADBQM010000345.1 GCA_902796795.1 uncultured Eubacteriales bacterium | reverse complement strand
TGTGGACGGCAGCGCCGGTGACAGCGACATGTCCTGGCATTACAAGTACATGCTGAACGAATTCCGCCTGCACGACGCCGTGTCCGGTTTCGTCTTCACGGAGTTCCACGACGTCGTGAACGAATTCAACGGCTACTACCGGATCGACAACGCGGAGAAGGTCTTCGGCTACGGCGACTACGTCCCGGGCATGACCATCCGTGACCTGCACGCCCAGGATTTCCTGGCTTATGACTTCCCCCCGATGAAGAGCTGCGCGCCCGGCGAGACCGTGAAGCTGCCGCTTTTCATCTCCTCCTTCACGGACGAACGCCATCACAGCCCGATGAAGGCGGCGGTGGAACTTGCGGCAACGGACGCGGACGGACATACGGAGATCGTGGAGCGCCTGACCCTGCCCTTCACCGTCGGCAGCTACGGGCTGACCCCGGTCGGCGAAGCGGTCTTCAAGCTGCCTTACTATGACTGCGTGGCCGTCGCCCGGCTCTATCTGAAGGACGAGAACGACGCCACCGTCATGCGGAACTTCGTGTGCTTCGACGTAAACGCCAACCGGAACAGCTTCGTGCTTCCGCTGGAAAGCGCCGTCTTAAACGGCGAAGGCGGCCTCTGCCAGGAAGGCGAAAAACTGAACGCTCTCTCCGGCAGCAGCGTGACCTTCACCCTCGACCCGAGATCGGTCCCGGAAGACGCGCGCACCCTGCGCTTTGAGGCTTCGGCCCGCGAGACCTTCACGCGCGACCGCGCGGTCGAAAACAACAGCGCGCGGGATCTTTCCTACATGCTCGGCTACCGGGTGGACCGCGGCGCGAATCCGAACTGCTTCTTCCAGACGACCCGGGGCAGCGAATACCGTTCGACGCTCCGCGTGCTCGTGAACGGCCGGGAGTGCCTCCGTACGGAGCTTCCGGACGATCCCGCGGACAGCCGCGGCTGCCTCTCCTGGCATTACCAGAAGCAGGACAACAAGCTGGACGAAGCCGGCACCTACGGCTATCTCTTCACGGCAGAGCTGCCGGCGGACCTCGGCGAACGGGAGACGCTGACGATCACCTTCGTTTCCGACAAGGGCTTCTCCCTTTTCGGAAGAAAGAGCGGAAGATATCCCACCGCGGTAGAGATCCTGTGATACTTGAGAAAGGAAAAACGAACCATGGCTGAAGAGAAAAAAGAACGCGACGAACTGATGGAGCTTTTCCGGAAGCTGCGTCAGCCTCCGCAGGTCACTGCCCGCTTTGACAGCGCAAAGACTGCGGTGGAAATGCTGGATAACGGTTCCTTCGTCTACTATCAGAACGGTGAAAAGATCATCGGCGCCCACGCCTCCGCCCGCGTAAAAGACGGCCGCCGGGTAAATACCCGCACGGCAAAGCGCACGGGCAGCTGCCTTACGGAAAGCTGCGACTGCTTCGGTAAGGGGAAGACCGTCGTCAACACCTTTGAAGAAGAAGGCCTCATCCTGACCCAGCGCATTACGATGTACGACGAAGAGGATTTCCTGAACGTCCAGATCGTACTGAAGGACACCGAAAAGGAAACGGAGACCAATTACCTCTCCGCCTACGAGACCATCTACCCCGACTGGTCCTGCAAGCCGCTCTTCCTGTCGCTCGACCAGAAGATGCTCCTGACGCCCTTCGACAACGACATGTGGGTCCGCTACGAATCCACGCCGCCGCGTCCCGGCCGTACGTCTTACGACGTGACCGCGATCTACGACGAGCGCACGAACGAAGGCCTGGTGATCGGCGCGGTCGACTGGGATACCTGGAAGAACGCGATCCAGTGGGCATTCAATGACGCCAGGTGTGTGGTCGCCTATTCCGGCGCCGCCGATGCCGCCACCCATGATACCCTGCCCCACGGTTATATTTCCGGCGAAGAAGTCGCCTCCGCCCGCTTTATCGTGAAGTGGAACACGGACGTCCGCGACGGAATGGTCGAATACGGCAGGCTCTGCACCAAGGTCGTCCCGGCCCGCCCGTGGCACGGCAAAGTCCCCTTCGGCTGGAACTCCTACTCGGCGCTCGGCGGCATCTTCCGTATGCAGCATTGGGAGGAAGCCGGTGATTTCATCTACGAAGAGCTGCCGGAATTCTGCGACGAAGACGGCGTCACCTTCATCAACATCGATGGTGCCCGTTTCAATGCGGATGAGATGGACGAGCTCCGTGCCTACGTAAAAAAGGCGCACGCCCGCGGGCAGAAAGTCGGCTGGTATGCAGCGCCCTGCATCTCACACCGCGCCTTCGGTAATTTCATGAAGATCGCCGGCACCGATACGCCGATCAGCGAGATCTATCTCAAGGATTTCGACGGCCGCATCATGCCCGCCATGGACTCCTCCACGCCGCTCGACGTTACCCACCCGCTGTGGGAAGTGCATGCCCGCAACTCCATCAAGCGCCTGGTCGACCTCGATATGGACTACATCAAGATCGACTTTCTTTCGCACGCCTGTCTGGAAGGCAATTTCTACAATAAGGAGATCAAGACCGGGCGCCAGGCGATCAACCTCGCCTACAACATCATCTCCGACGAGATCAACAAGGCCGACAAAGAGATCTTCGTCGACCTGTCCATCGCGCCGATCTTCCCCTATTTTCTGGGACATGCGCGCCGTTCCTGCTGCGATACCTTTGGTCACTATGACGATACCCGCTACGCATTGAATGCGCTGAATTTCGGCTGGTGGGAAAGCGGGACGATCTACGCTTACGGGGATCCGGACCACTGTGCGCTTTACCACAGCATGATCGACGGCCGTCCGGAGACCACGGAGATCGAAGCAAAATCCCGCTTCAACATGTCGGTCATCTCCGGTACGGTCCTGCTGCTTTCCGACAACTTCGGCCCGGTGCTTCAGGGCGACGACCGCAAGAACCTCCGCGGCTTTGACGACGCCCCGATCGTAAAGGGCGCCCGCGAGCGCGTTAAACGGCTGGTCAACAATAAGGCGCTGATCGAAGTCGCCCGCTTCGGCAAGGCTTTCACCCCGCTGTACCTGAAGAGCGATACGACCAATATCTACACCTTGAAGCACAACGGCAGATGTTTCGCGGCGCTCTTCAACCTGGAGCCTGAAAAAGCGACCGTCTCCTTCCGTCCTGCGGAAGCCGGCTTCCCGGAAAGCGGGAAAATCCGCTGCCTGAACTGCGGCAGGGAATTTGCATATGAAGGCTGCATCAGCGCAGAACTCGAAGGCTACGATTCCGTGATCTACGAGATCTTCTGATGCGGTTCCGCCCGCAGCTTTCTGCCAGATAACACAAAAAACGCCGCGGCTGATTCATCGCCGCGGCGCTCTTTTTCAGAACGCAGTCCTGAGACTGCTTTCTCCTGTTTTGGATCCGGCCTTCCGCCGGGTCTTTTTTACTTATTCTTGATAATACTCAGATCCCCGGTCACGGCCGCGCGGATGATGGGCGCCATATACGGGTCCACGTCGTCCGCCGTCATCGGGATGGGCATGTTCTGCAGCTTCATGGAGAGCTGCGGATCCTTGGCTGCACTCAGGATACGTTCCACATGCGCCTCGGTAAAGCCCTTGAGGTCGCTGAGCTTCGTGGGTGCGTTGATGGACTTGCCGAACGCGATCAGGCCTTCCGCCACCGCGACCGCACGCTCCCTGCCGCTGACTTCCGCCGGATCCACGGTCATGAAGCCGTGCTTCTTCAGGACGTTGCCGACCACGATCAGCTGGTCCTGGATCGCCGGCGAATAGAACACCGCATAGTACGGATTCATGATGCCGCAGGCCGTGCCGTGCGCCACGAGGTCCACGAGCGAGAAGCTCGTCAGGTGCGCGCCGCTCGTACCGCCGACCATGATCGCGTAGCCGCCGAGGTCGGTGGAAAGGCCGAGCGCTTCACGCGCTTCGCGGTCCTGCGGATCCTCCATGATGCGCTTCGCATAGGTGATCGTGAGGTCGATCGCCGTCTCCGCCAGTTCCTTCGCCTTTTCGTAGTACGCCGGCTTCGCGCCGCAGAACACCTCAAAGGTATGCGCGATCGAATCCAGCGCGCCGTCGATCGATACGGAGACCGGCATCGTCAGCGTCGTTTCATAATCAAAGAAGCTCACTGCCGGGACCACGGCCGG
>CADBQM010000344.1 GCA_902796795.1 uncultured Eubacteriales bacterium | reverse complement strand
CACCGTCATCCACGTCAAGGGCGATTACGGCGACCGCAAAGGCACCTATAATCCGGACTGGTGGTCCGGCGGACTGACGCAGCACGGAGAGTTCGTCCGGATCCGCATCAACCACGAAGGCTGCTACCTGAACAACACCCGTGTATCCGACGAAACGCTGGAGAGCCTCGGCCTTGCGGACGGATACCATTTCAAGATGGTGCTGCGCATCGATCCGAAGGCCGAACACGTCGGCGGCATGAACCTCTTCGGTAAGCATTTCGGCGACTATTCGCAGGACATCGTCCTGAAAGTCGAATATGAATAAACGGAAGACCCGCCAAAGGAGCTGCCTTGCGTAATTTTCTTGACCAGTACAGCCGCGGGATGACCCGGGTCAACAAATTCATCGACCTGGTGATCCTGAGCCTGCTTTTTATCGCCACTTCCCTGCCCGTCATCACGATCGGGGCTTCTTTTGCGTCTGCCTATAACGCGGTCATCAAGGTCACGCGCCAGAGCCGCGGTTATATGTGGAAAGAGTACCTGACGTCCCTTAAGGACAATTTCCTGATCACGATGCCCGCGGTCCCCCTTCTTCTGCTTTCCGCAGCCGGGATCGCCTATATCATCTATCAGATCTTTCCGTACAGGAACAACATGGTCTACGGCGCCTACCTGGTCTTCAGCATCCTGATCTTCCTGCTGATCATCCTGCTTTCCGTCCATCTTTTCGCGGCGAGCGGGCGCTTTGACCTGACGCGCGGCCAGCTCTTCGGTACCGCGCTCCGGCTGACGCTCAGTTCCCCGCTCAAGAACCTGCTGCTCCTGTTCGTAGTCCTCGGGCTTGCCTGGATCACGATCGTGTTCTGGCCGCTCATCTTTGTATTTCCCGGTCTTTTCTTCCTCTTCCTGACCTACCTGCTGGAGCCGATGTTCCACCGCTTCATCAATTATGAGGATGACCTGAAAGAAGAAGTCGAGGACGACGGTCCGCTGGACGTGATGGCCGGACTGGAGAAAAAAGAAGAAGCGGAAGACCCCGGGGAAGAAAAAGACTGAACTTACAAAAGCCATGCAGCAAACGCATTTGTTTTAGGAGGAATTGAAATGTCAAACGCTTACTACCGCATCGCACGTCCGGAAAACGACGCCTTCCGCGGCTATCTGCCCGGATCAAAGGAACGCGCGGAACTGAAGGAAGAACTTGAGCGTCAGGCTTCTGAGGTCGTGAAGATCCCGCTCATCATCGGCGGAAAAGAGATCTATACCGAGAAGACCATCCCGGTCACCATGCCGCACGATCATCAGCACGTGATCGCGGAATGTTCCATGGCCGGCGAAAAGGAACTCACGATGGCCGTCGATGCCGCACTCGCCGCCAAGAAGGCCTGGGAGGATATGCCCTGGGAGCACCGTTCCGCGATCTTCTTAAAGGCCGCTGATATGATCACCGGTCCGTACCGCAAGGTCCTGAACGCATCCACGATGCTCGGCCAGAGCAAGACCGTGTTCCAGGCGGAGATCGATATCGCGGAGCTCGCGGATTTCCTCCGCTTCGGCGTCTGGTCCGCGCAGGAGATCTTCAACGACCAGCCGGCTTCGATCCCCGGCATCTGGGACCGCCAGGATTACCGCGCGCTGGACGGTTTCATCTGCGCCATCACCCCGTTCAACTTCACTTCCATCGGCGGCAACCTGCCCATGGCGCCGGCCATCGTCGGCAACGTCTCCGTCTGGAAGCCTTCACGCACCGCGGTCCTGTCGAATTATTACTTCATGAAGCTGCTCATGGCCTGCGGACTTCCGGCCGGTGTCATCAACTTCGTGCCATCGAACGGCAGCAATGTCTCAAAATACGTGATCTCCCGGAAGGAACTGGCCGGCTTCCACTTTACCGGCTCGACCGAGGTCTTCCAGAGCGTCTGGAAGCAGATCGGCGAGAACATCGCCTCCTACCGCAATTATCCCCGCATCGTCGGCGAGACCGGCGGCAAGGATTTCATCTTCGCGCATCAGAGCGCGGACATCCGCCCGCTCGCTGCGGCGCTCATCCGCGGCTCCTTTGAATACCAGGGGCAGAAATGCTCGGCCTGCTCCCGCGCCTTCGTCCCCGAAAGCATCTGGCCGGAAGTCCTTGCCGTCATGAAGGAGATGATGCGTGAGGTCAAAATGGGCGACGTTCAGGATTTCGATACCTTCCTCGCCGCCGTGATCGACAAGGCTTCCTTCGACCGCTGCCGCGGCTATATTGAGCGCGCAAAGCAGTGTCCCGACTGTGAGATCGTGATCGGCGGCGGCACCGACGACAGCAAGGGCTGGTTCGTGGAGCCCACCGTCATCGTCTGCAAAAAACCCGATTACGAATCCATGGTCCAGGAGATCTTCGGGCCGATCCTTTCGGTCTACGTCTATCCGGACGATCAGCTCGACGAGACCCTGAAGATCTGCGACGTGGCTTCTCCCTATGCCCTGACCGGTGCGGTATTTGCTCAGGACCGCGAAGCCATCGTAAAGATGGAAAAGGCGCTCCTGCACGCGGAAGGCAACTTCTATATCAATGACAAATGCACCGGCGCGGTCGTCGGCCAGCAGCCCTTCGGCGGTTCCCGTGCTTCGGGAACGAACGACAAAGCCGGCACGGCGCTCAATATGATCCGCTGGATGAGCCCCCATACCGTCAAGGAGACCTTCAATCCTTCTGACGCGGTCGTCTATCCCTACATGGCGGAAAAATGACCGGCGGCCGCAAGTCTCCGGTAAAAGCAAAAAAACACCGGCCTGCAGATGCAGACCGGTGTTTTCTTTAGCCGATATGTTTTCCTTACGGCAGGGCTTCGATCTTCAGGTCCCGGAAACCAAAGTCTTCGGTATCGAAACGGAAGCCACACTCTCCGGCCGGCGGCGCGTCCGGCAGCAGCAGCTTCAGGCTGGCCTTGCCGCGCACCGATACCGAAAGCAGGTTCCCCTTCATGTACACTTCCATATGCAGGGTCTCATCACCGAAGTCGAGTGCCGCAAAGGCAAGTTCCCGGGTATCTTCATAGTTGAGACGGATCACATGGACGCCGGCAGCATCCAGTCGGACCTCAACAGCGTCCGCCGAGTCCTTCACCTGGGCGCTGAACCAGCTGTCCCGGGTGCTCCGAAGCAGCAGCGAGGCAAAACCGTCGCCGTTTTTCGTGACTGCGGCGTCCGCGATCAATTTCATATCCCGTTTTCCGCCGCCCCCGAAGAAACCGAAATTCGGCTGTTCGGAGACCGTAAAGCCGCAGTGTTTTGTAATAAACGATGCCGGTGTCAGTGTATACTCCGTGGGACGGTCGATATTGTTCATCTTCTCACCGATCGCACGCACCGGGACGCACAGCCTGCTGTTTTCGATGACCGTCTGGTTTTCGACCGCCGAGACCGGGAAGATCCGGAAGGAATCGACCACCATATCCGTCAGCGCCGTGATCCTGATCCGGCCGCTGCCGCCCTTCAGTGTAAACTCGCCCAGGGTGACCGTGCAT
Source organism: uncultured Eubacteriales bacterium (assembly GCA_902796795.1). Lineage (GTDB taxonomy): Bacteria > Bacillota > Clostridia > Lachnospirales > Lachnospiraceae > UBA1267. The sequence continues at coordinate 1,779 of CADBQM010000344.1, read as the reverse complement.
GCCTGGTCGTGATCTTCCGTAATGGCGTCCGCTGCCATGGTATAGCATTGCCCGTCCGCCTCCAGCAGGAAGGAAAGATGCCCCGCCGCGACGTCAAACGGCATGTCGCCGGTCCTGCGGACGCTGACGGCAAGTCCGTAGCGGCCGTCTTCCCGGACGTTGACGGGATAGGTGAAGACTTCTCCCGCCCGTGCCTTTACGACGTTCACCGGAAGGCCGTTTTCCAGCACTTCCTTCTCACTGTGGCGTTCCTCCGCGTGAACAGCGTCAAAACGGCCCGGGACCGCCTTCACGGTGCAGCGGTCCGCCCCGCCGAATGCATAAGGAGAAACGGCAAAATAACGGTCCGGAAGCAGCTTTCCTTCTTCGATGCCGATCCGCGTGATGCGGCCTTCACTCTGGAAAGACAGAAGCTCCTGCCCGTTGTTCAGGTACAGTACGGAAAAGCCGTCCATGCGGTGCGCGAGGCGGATCGTCACGTTCCGGTCGAGCGCGGTGTTTTTCGGGATCCGCACGGCGGCAAGCTGCCTGTCCCCTTCTGTTACCGTGACGCAGCCGTCCGCGATCCGGATCTCCCCGTTTCCGAAATAAAGCGACGCCCCGTCTTCGGGGATCAGATTCCACTCCGCGGTAAATTCGGGCAGTACGGCGGCATTGAACCAGGCGATCCCGTCTTCTCTCGTGACGTCCTCTCCGCCGCGGAATTCGTAAGCAGGCCGGAGCGGCAGATCCTGCTCCCACCAGCAGGCGTTCACATACATGCGCGCCTTATTGAAGAAAAGCCGGTCGACGTTGACGCGGCGCACCTTCGGCTGTTCCAGGAATTCATAATTATGGTAAATGATGAAAGCGCCGTCCATATCCGGGGAAAGGACGCTGGAACTGTGTCCCAGGGCGTGGAAATCATCGCCGGTCTCCAGGAGCAGCACACGGTTCTTCATATTGACGTAACCGGATACGGGAGAATCCGGGGAGACGGAATAATCCACGCGGTAACCGCGGCTCATCAGATGGTTCCCGGTATAGGTCAGGAAATAAAAGCCGCCGTGCTTCAGGACCAGCGGTCCCTCTGTCCACAGTCCCATATTGGTCTCCGGGATCCGGTGTGCCTTCAGGTCCACCGTGACCGGATCCTTCATCCGATGACAGCGGATACCGGCGTCCTCCGCGCGGTAGAACCACTCCGTACCGTCGTCATCGAGGAAAAAGCTGCCGTCGATCCGCTGGCCGATGCGGTCGGTCTTCCGGACGAAAGGTCCCATCGGGTCATCCGCCTCATAAATGAAATGGCCGTTGCCGGCAGAAGATGCCACCATATAAAAGCGGCCGTTCACATAATGCACTTCCGGCGCGTAGGCATTCTGGGCCTCTTCTTCCGGATTGCACGCGGTACCCTCTGTCCAGTGGATAAGGTCGTCACTCTTAAAAACCTTCACACTGGAACGGCTGACGCCGTTCTCCATCCAGCGGCTTGTTTTATAAAAATAGTAGCTTCCGTTGAAACGCATGGCAAAAGGGTCGCCCGTGGTCGTTTCTCCAGGCAGCTGAAAAGGATTCTTGTATTTCTCCTGCATGGTCTTTCCTTTCACTCTCCCCATCGATACGGCAGATGCCGCAGGCCGGAACAAGACAGACAGGCCGCAGCCTGTCTGTCCGGAAAACTGTTTAAACTGTCGGAATAACGGAGAGTTCCTTTCCGCAGATCTTCATCTCATCGATCCTCGCGCAGCGGGTATCCTGCGGCTGCCGCGGTTCGTTCATGTCACGTCCGTGGTAGAT
>CADBQM010000343.1 GCA_902796795.1 uncultured Eubacteriales bacterium | reverse complement strand
CTGGATCGTCACGGACTTGATGCCCGCTTCGTCGCCGTCCAGGTAGTCCAGCACCTCGATCTGGTAGCCCTTCTTTTCCGCCCAGCGTGTGTACATGCGGTAAAGCATGCCCGCCCAGTCGCAGGACTCCGTGCCGCCCGCGCCGGCGTTCAGGCGCAGGATCGCGTCGTTGTGATCGAATTCATCGGAAAGGAGCGTCGTCACTCGGAGCTCTTCGAAATGCTCCTGGAAGTCCTTCAGTTCCTGGTCGACTTCCGGCAGCAGCGAGGCGTCCTCGGTCTCGTTGCCGAGCTCGATGAGCACACCGATATCCTCGAGCTGTTTCTCGAGGTCCAGGAATTCCTTGACGGTATCCTGCAGGTTCTTCAGCTGCTTCGTGATCTTCCCGGATTTTTCCGCGTCGTTCCAGAAATTCGGGTCTTCCATGTACATGGAAAGTTCCCGGATCTGGTCGTTCTTCTGATCCAGGGCCAGCGCGCTCTTCAGTTCCTGCATCGGTTCCTTATAGGAATTGACAGTATATTTGAACCGGTCGAATTCTACCATTTATTGCTTTTCCTTCTTTTTTATGCCCGTCCGTGGCAGTTCTTGTATTTCTTGCCGCTGCCGCAGGGACAGGGATCGTTCGGATAGATCTTGGCCGAAGCCCGCTTGACCGGCGCCTTCGGTTTGGAATCGTCCTTGTTGGTGCCGGTGATCTTCGCGACCTGTTCGCGCTCTTCCGGCTTTTCCACCTTTGCGTGGAAGATCGCGCGCACCGTGCCTTCACGGATACCGGCCATCATGCCGTTGAACATATCGTAGCCCGCCATCTTGTACTCGACGAGCGGGTCACGGTTGCCGTACGCCTGCAGGCCGATGCCCTGGCGCAGCTGGTCCATATCGTCGATGTGGTCCATCCAGCGGCGGTCGATCATCTTCAGGAGCACGACGCGTTCCAGTTCGCGCATCTGCTCCATATCCGGGAACTCCGCTTCTTTCTTTTCGTACAGCTTGACAGCGCGTTCCTTTAACAGATGCGAGAGCTGGCTCTTATTGATCTTTTTCAGTTCTTCTTCGCTGAAGCGGACCGGCTCCATCGGGATGTTCGGCAGCAGGACCTGGTTGAGTTCCAGCAGATCCCATTCTGCCGGGTCCGCATCGTCCGGGATCGTCAGGTTCACCGCGCTCTCGGCAACGTCCGTCACCATCTTCAGGACGACGTCGCGCATGCTCTCGCCGTCGAGCACCTGGCGGCGCTCCTTGTAGATGATCTCACGCTGCTCGTTGATGACCTCGTCGTACTTCAGCAGGTTTTCACGGATACCGTAGTTGTTGGACTCGATCTTCTTCTGCGCCTTCTCGATCGCGGAAGAAAGCATCCGGTGCTCGATCTGTTCTCCTTCCGGCACACCGAGGGCAGAGAACATGCTCATGATGTGCTCGGAACCGAACAGGCGCATCAGGTCGTCTTCCAGCGAGATATAGAAGCGGGATTCACCGGGGTCGCCCTGACGTCCGGAACGCCCGCGCAGCTGGTTGTCGATACGGCGGGCTTCATGCCGCTCCGTGCCGATGATCTTCAGGCCGCCGGCGGCCTTTGCCTCCGCGTCCAGCTTGATCTCGGTACCACGGCCGGCCATGTTGGTCGCGATCGTGACGGCTTTATGCTGACCAGCCTGGGAGACGATCTCCGCTTCCATTTCATGGAACTTCGCGTTCAGCACGTTATGCGGGATGCCCGCCCGCTTGAACATCTGCGAGAGCAGCTCGGAGGTCTCGATCGTGATCGTGCCGACGAGCACCGGCTGGCCTTTCTGATAAGCTTCCTTGACTGCCTCCACGACAGCGTTGTATTTTTCCCGTTTGGTCTTGTAGACCGCGTCTTCCAGGTCTTTGCGGATCACGGGGACGTTCGTCGGGATCTCGATGACGTCCATGCCGTAGATATTGCGGAATTCCGTCTCTTCCGTCAGCGCCGTACCGGTCATGCCCGCCTTCTTTTCGAACTTGTTGAAGAAGTTCTGGAAGGTGATGGTCGCGAGGGTCTTGGACTCGCGCTTGACCTTGACGTGTTCTTTTGCCTCGATCGCCTGATGCAGGCCGTCGGAATAACGCCGGCCCGGCATGATACGTCCGGTGAATTCGTCGACGATCAGGACCTCGTTGTCCTTGACGACGTAATCCTGGTCGCGGAACATCAGGTAGTTCGCGCGGAGCGCCAGGGTCATGTTGTGCTGGATCTCCAGGTTCTCTGCGTCCGCAAGGTTCTCGATCTGGAAGAATTTCTCCACCTTCTCGATACCGGCAGCCGTCATGGTCACGACCTTGTCCTTCTCGTTGATCATGAAGTCGCCGCTCTCTTCCTGGAGCTCGCCCATGACCAGGTCCATCTTGGAGATCTCACGGGCATTCTCGCCGCGCTTCATGCGCTTCGCGAGCATGTCGCAGACCTCGTAGAGCTGGGTGGACTTGCCGCTCGAACCGGAGATGATGAGCGGGGTCCGCGCTTCATCGATCAGGATCGAGTCGACCTCGTCGATGATCGCGTAATGCAGGTCGCGGAGCACGAGCTGCTTCTTGTAGATGACCATGTTGTCACGCAGGTAATCGAAGCCGAGCTCGTTGTTCGTCACGTAAGTCACGTCGCAGGCATAGGCTTCGCGGCGTTCGTCGGAATTCATGCTGTTTAAGACGCAGCCGACGGTCAGGCCGAGGAAACGGTGCATCTGCCCCATCCACTCCGCGTCACGGGCAGCCAGGTAATCGTTGACCGTAACGACGTGGACGCCCCTGCCGGTCAAAGCGTTCAGGTACGCCGGCAGCAGCGCAGTCTGCGTTTTGCCTTCGCCGGTCTTCATCTCGGCGATGCGGCCCTGGTGCAGGACGATGCCGCCGATCAGCTGGACTTCAAAATGCTCCTGGTTAATGACGCGGCGGGTCGCCTCGCGCATCGTCGCGTAAGCCTCGGGAAGCAGGGAATCCAGTGATTCCCCGCCCTGATAGCGTTTTTTATATTCGTCCGTCTTGGCCCTGAGTTCGGCATCCGAAAGCGCCATCATCGCCGGGCGGAGCTGAATGATCCTGTCCAGCAGCGGACGGATCCTTTTGATCTCCTTTTCGCTGTGTGTGCCGAAAATTTTCGTGATCAAGCTCATGAAAAGGTCTCCTGTCTGCTAAAAAACCGCATGTTCCGTAAAATTATAGCACATGTCCCGGCTGCAATCAAGTTTTGTGCCCGCGTTCCGCCACCGCGTCCTTGCGGAGCTCGTCCAG
>CADBQM010000342.1 GCA_902796795.1 uncultured Eubacteriales bacterium | reverse complement strand
GGGGAGGAAAAGGAAGAGACTTCCACGTACGAGACCGCATACAGCTATAACAGCATGGATACTGCCTTCGGCAGCTGCAAAGCGATCCTGACGTTTTATGATACGTCGGCGGCGCTGGGAAAAGAAAGCGGAGAAAAGAAGCTTGTCACGATCGCACTGACGCTCGAAACAGACTCCTTTGAAGAGGTCGGAAAAAAAGTGGAACGGCTCTACGGGCCGGTGGAGACCCGGGAGTCGCAAGTCCTGGCACAGATCGTAGAAGGCCTGAAAAAGACCGGCGTTCCGGCGGAGGAAGCAGTCTACGGGAAGGAAGAAAATACGAACGAAAAGCTCTTTGGAACAAAGGTCCGTGAGGCGCAGGAACTGCTGCCGGCAAACCGCCAGCAGCCCTCGGAGACCTTCGACAGACAGTTTGCCTGTTATATCACATCTTTCTATACCGGGAAGGGGGAAGACATCCTGGAATTCCACTTTGGTGACCTCGTCCTGTATCACGAAGCCGGCCTGCTGCCGTAAATCCAGTGCGGATGACCCGGACAGCCGGTAAAAGCCGGATACTTTGCCGCAGTTGTGTAAAAGCAGCTGCGGTCTTTTTATGCCAGGTCCTCCCTGGTTTCTTCCTCCCTTCCTTTACAATCCACCCCTATCTATGGTAAACTGACGCAGCAGTGAAGAGAGAGGAAACGGCAGTCGTTGCCGGCGCATATCATACATGGGTAATGAAGTCTACATCTATATCGGCATCGGAGCAGCAGTCTTCTTCCTGCTGCTGTATTTTGCGCTGACCGCGCGGAAGCGGCAGAGAAGACAGGCACTTTACCGTATCCGGCGTTTTTACGGCCAGACGCCGGAACGGGAGTATACCGAGGATGAGCTGCAGAAGATCAGGACGTTCTTCGACCTGACGAAGGAAGAGGAGCGCTTCTATATCGACGATATCAGCTGGAATGACCTTGACATGGACGGGCTTTTCATGGCGGCGAATCACTGCTTTTCTTCCTGCGGGGAAGAAGAACTCTATCGGCTCTTAAGAACGCCTGTCCTGAAACCGGGGGAACTTGAAAAGCGGGAACAGCTGATCCGTTTCTTTGACGGGAACACCGACGTCCGGGAAGCCCTGGAGCTGCAGTATGCGTTTATGGGCAGGACGAAGAAATTCTCGATCATCCAATATCTCCGGAGCTTCCGGGATCTTCCGCTGAAATCGGGCTTCCACCATGCCTTCCATATGATCCTGCTGCTTGCCGCGATCGGGACCATCTTTATTATTCCGCTGCTCGGCATCCTGGTCCTGCTCGTCGTGATGGGCATCAATATTTATCGCTATTACAGCGAGAAGAGCAGCATAGAACCTTATTATGTCTCACTTTCGGCGATCGCTTATCTCATTACTTCCGCGGAGAAGATCACGGAAGTCAAGGCGCCGGAACTGGAGCCCTATCATAAAGAACTCCGGGAAGCGCTGAAACCGGTACGTTCGCTGACCAGGGACATGTTTTTCCTGGGCAGCGGCACACAGAGCACCGGCGGTGGCGACCTCCTGCAGATCATCATGGATTACCTCCGGATGATCACGCATCTGGATTTTCTGAAATTCAATACAATGGTTCGGAAGATCGCGAGCCACGAGGCAGAACTTCTGAAGATCCTTGAGATCTGCGGCTTTCTGGAAGCGATGATCTCCGTTTCATCCTTTCGGCGGACGCTGCCGTTTTATTGTACGCCGGATCTGACGGAAACGAAGGAAGTGTCGCTCAGCGTGAAAGACGGCTATCATCCGCTGCTCCGGGAACCGGTCGCGAACTCATTCGATACGGACCGGCCGATGCTGATCACCGGATCGAACGCTTCCGGCAAATCGACCTTCCTGAAAATGACGGCGCTGAACCTGATCTTCGGCGAGAGCCTCAATACCTGTTTTTCCGCCGAGGTCTCCGGGCCTTTCTGCCGGGTCTATTCATCGATGGCGCTTCGGGACGATATTACCGGCGGTGAGAGCTACTATGTGGTCGAAGTGCGTTCGATCAAGCGCATCCTGGACGCCCTTCACGGGGAGACGCCGGTCGTTGCCTTTGTGGACGAGATCCTGCGCGGGACCAATACGGTAGAGCGGATCGCCGCCTCCTCCGAAGTCCTGAAGTATTTTGCGGATCACGGGGCGATGGTCTTTGCGGCGACGCACGACATCGAGCTCACCTACCTGCTCGAGGAAGATTACAAAAACGCACACTTTACAGAAGACGTGGAGGACGGGGAGATCTCCTTCAGCTATCAGCTGAAGGAAGGCCGCGCGTCCTCGAGGAACGCGATCAAGCTGCTTTCGGTCATGGGCTACGATGATGAAGTCGTTACCCGGGCGGAAGAGACGGCACAGCGTTTCCTGAAGGAGGGCGAATGGCGGCTCTCATGAACGTGACCATATATACGGACGGCGCCTGTTCCGGCAATCCCGGACCGGGCGGCTACGGCTGCATCCTGCAGTACGTCGACATGAAGGGGAAGCTGCACGAGCGCTGTTATTCCGGGGCTTTTCCCGAAACGACCAACAACCGGATGGAACTGCTCTCCGCGATCGTCGCACTGGAAAAGCTGACAAAGCCCTGCGCAGTCTCACTGTACTCGGATTCCCAGTATCTTTGCCGCGCTTTCAGCGAGCACTGGATCGACGGCTGGAAGAAGGTGGATTTCCGCCGCGGGAAGTCCGGAGAGGTCAAAAACCTGGATCTCTGGGAGCGGCTGCTGTCTGCCATGGCGCCGCACGAAGTCGAATACGTCTGGGTACGCGGGCACGACGGGAACGAAGGAAATGAACGCTGCGACAAGATGGCCGTCGCCGCTTATAAAAAACTGATGAAGGAAACGGAAAAAAGCAGCATCCCTGCGGCGGAAGCGTAGGGGAAATACAGAAAATACTTGAAGAGAAGGGAATAATCGTCTATAATATCTGTACTCTTTTATAAAGGGGGAAAAGCGCATGAAGGGAATCGTACTTGCGGGCGGCAGCGGCACCCGGCTTTATCCGCTGACGAAAGTCACGTCCAAGCAGCTCCTGCCGATCTATGATAAACCGATGATCTATTATCCGCTGTCGGTACTGATGAGCGCCGGCATCCGCGATATCCTCATTATCTCGACGCCCTCCGATACACCGCGCTTTGAAGCGCTTTTAGGGGACGGCAGCGAATACGGCCTGAAGCTTTCCTACGCCGTGCAGCCTTCGCCGGACGGCCTGGCACAGGCGTTCATCATCGGGGAAGAGTTTATCGGGGGCGACCGTGTGGCCATGGTGCTCGGCGACAACATCTTCCACGGGCACGGACTGGAAAAACGGCTCCGCAACGCCGCCTCCAAGGAAAAGGGCGCGACGGTCTTCGGCTATTACGTGGACGATCCGGAGCGCTTCGGCATCGTGGAATTCGATGAGAACGGCAAAGCGGTCTCGATCGAAGAGAAGCCCGAGCACCCGAAGAGCAATTACTGCGTGACCGGCCTGTATTTCTATGATAATAAGGTCGTGGAGTACGCAAAGAACTTAAAACCGTCGAAGCGCGGCGAGCTGGAGATCACGGACCTGAACCGCATCTACCTGGAAAACGGCGAGCTTTCCGTGGAGTTGTTATCCCAGGGCTTTACCTGGCTCGACACCGGCACGCATGAGTCGCTCGTCGACGCCACCAATTTCATCAAGACGATCGAAACGCACCAGCACCGCAAGGTCGGCTGTATCGAGGAGATCGCCTACAAGAACGGATGGATGTCCCGCGAACAGCTGGAAGAGGTCTATGAGATCTACAAAAAGAACCAGTACGGCGCGTATCTGAAAGACATCCTGGACGGAAAATACATCGAGTAAGCTGCGGCTTTAAAAGGAGCAGAAAGCATGAAGATTCTTGTGACCGGCGGCGCCGGATTCATCGGAGGCAACTTCATCCACTATATGGTCAACAAGTATCCGGAGGACGAGATCGTCAATCTGGACCTTCTGACCTACGCAGGCAACCTGGAGACCCTGAAGCCGGTCGAGGATAAGCCGAACTACCGCTTTGTGCGCGGGGACATCGCCGACCGGCCGTTCATCTTCTCCCTGTTTGAAAAAGAAAAGTTCGACGTCGTGATCAACTTCGCGGCGGAGTCCCACGTGGACCGCAGCATCGAGAACCCGGACATCTTCGTAAAGACGAACGTGCTCGGTACGACGACGCTCCTGGACGCGGCAAACGCCTTTGACGTGAAGCGCTTCCACCAGGTCTCGACGGACGAAGTCTACGGCGACCTGCCGCTGGACCGCCCGGACCTTTTCTTTACCGAGGAGACGCCGCTCCACACCTCGAGCCCGTATTCCTCTTCGAAGGCTTCCGCGGACCTGTTCGTCATGGCCTACCACCGGACCTACGGGACCCCGGTGACCCTGTCCCGCTGCTCGAACAACTACGGCCCGTACCAGTTCCCGGAAAAGCTGATCCCGCTGATGATCTCGCGGGCACTCGCCGACGAGAAGCTGCCGGTCTACGGCGAAGGCCTGAACGTACGCGACTGGCTGCACGTCTACGACCACTGCGTGGCGATCGACCTGATCGTCCGGGAAGGGAAGGTCGGCGAGGTCTATAACATCGGCGGCCACAATGAACGGACGAACCTGGAAGTCGTCAGGACCATCCTCCGCGCCCTCGATAAGCCGGAGAGCCTGATCGAGCATGTGACGGACCGCAAGGGCCACGACCGCCGCTACGCGATCGACCCGACGAAGCTGGAAACAGAGCTTGGCTGGAAGCCGAAGTACAATTTCGATACCGGCATCCCCGGAACGATCGAGTGGTACTTAAACAACCGTGAATGGTGGGAGAACATCATCAGCGGCGAATACCGGAACTACTTCGACCGGATGTATGGCGGCAGACTGAAATAAACGGAAGAAAGACAGGCGGGCAGGGGCTTTCCTCTGCCCGTTTTTTGAAAAGGAAATACGGGAGGCATCTATGAAGATCTTTGTCACCGGCGTCAACGGCCAGCTCGGCCACGACGTCGTCAACGAACTGGTCCTGAGAGGTATTGAAGCTGTCGGCTCCGATATCACGGAAAGCTACAGCGGCCTGCCGGACGGGACCGCGGTGAATACCGCGCCGTACGTCCGGCTGGATCTGACGGACGCCGCGGCAGTGAAAGAGACGCTTGAAGCGGTAAGACCCGACGCGCTGATTCACTGCGCGGCCTGGACCGCGGTGGACGCGGCGGAAGACGAGGAGAACCGGGAGAAGGTTTATGCGATCAACGTCGGCGGTACGCGGAGCCTCGCGGAGGAAGCAAAAGCGCTCGATATCCCGATGCTCTATATCAGCACCGACTACGTTTTCCGCGGCGACGGGACGGAAGCCTACGAAGCCGACGATACCGACTTTGCGCCTTCCTCTGTCTACGGGAAGACCAAGCTCCTCGGCGAGGAGGCGGTGCGGGAACTGCTGGACAAATTTTTTATCGTCCGTATCGCCTGGGTCTTCGGCGTGAACGGGAAGAATTTCGTCCGGACGATGCTTAGGGTCGGGGCTTCGCATCCGGAAGTGCGCGTCGTGAACGACCAGATCGGTACGCCGACCTATACCTTTGACCTCGCGAAGCTGCTTGCCGATATGATCGTCACGGACCGTTACGGGACCTACCATGCGACGAATGAAGGCGGCTTCATCTCCTGGTATGATTTCACAAAGGAGATCTTCCGCCTGGCAGGCCTTGACACAAAGGTGACGCCGGTCACGACGGAGGAATACGGCCTTTCAAAGGCAGCCCGGCCGAAGAATTCCCGCCTGTCGAAGGATAAGCTCGAAGCAAACGGCTTCCGGCGCCTGCCGGTGTGGCAGGACGCGCTGAAGCGCTTCCTTGAAGCGATCGGCGAACTGAAATGAATACGAAACGCACCGACGGGAAAAAGATCGCGGAGCGTATCGTCTTTACCGTGCTGACGCTTGCCTTCATGCTCCTGATCTTTTCTTTCTCCGCACAGAACGCGGACCAGTCGAACGCGAGCGGCGGCAGGGTCACGGGGCTTCTGCAGCGCATCTTCTTTCCCGCTTACAGCGAACTGCCCGCGGCGGAATATGAGAACTTCATCGGGAAGCTGACCTATCTGGTGCGGAAAGTGGCGCATTTTTCGGAGTACCTGGTGCTCGGCCTGCTGCTTTCGCGGACACTGAAGGCTTACGGGATCTCTTACGGGAAGCGGATCATTTTCGGCATCCTCATCGCGCTTCTGTATGCCGTGCTGGACGAGTGCCACCAGCTGTTCGTGCCGGGCAGGAGCGGTGCCTTTTTTGACGTCCTGGTCGATGCGGCGGGCGCCGTCAACGGTGTCCTGCTTATGACGGGACTGTCCGCAATCCGCGACGCGAACCGGCTCGTGAAGAGAGCTCCGGACGGTTCGGGTGCGTCTTGACATCGGGGCGGACGGGCAATATAATCAAAGAAAAAACGGGAGGCATTCGGATGAAGGTCAAATCGGCTCAGGTCCTGCAGATCATTGCGACGGTCCTGTTTCTGCTCGCGTTTATTGCTGCGGTCGTATCCATTTTCTTTCAGTATGAGATCAAGCAGCTTTTCCTTGCTGAGAAGGATGTCTTAAACTATCGGAGCGTACCTTATGTTTCGCTGATCACCACGCTGGTGCTTTTGTTCCTGGCCGTCATCTACCTGATCCTGGTGCTTTCGGTCCGCTCGCGCGGCGGCAGCATCGCGTCGGTGATCGTCATGGCGTTCTTTACGATCTTTACAGCGGCTACGCTTCCCAGCCTCGGAAGTCTCGTTATTACCTCTATCGTCGCAAGAGAAGGTACGATCGCGCTGACATCGTATCAGTCCCTGGAGACTCCGGTACAGATGGGGGTGACCTGTCTCGTCGTACCGGCCTTTGCGCTGATGTTCATGTCGATGGGCGGCTTTGCGGGCAAGCCCAGGAAAGAAAAGAAAGCAGAAACGCCCGCGGCGCCGGTCCGTCCGGAAATGCCTGCGGCGCCGGCCCCCGAAGTAAGACCGGTCCGCCCGGTCCCGCCGGTTCCCCCGGTCGTTCCGGCAGCGCCTGCGGTTTCGGAAGCGCCTGCCGCTCCTGAGATGCCGGCCCCTCCGGTGATCCCGGCGGAAGCTCCGGCACCGGCAGAAGAGATCGTCAATACGGCAGCGGAAGTGCAGGATGCCGTACAGGAAAATACAGCGGAAGCGGCAGCGCTCCGCCCGGAAGAACAGTAAAATAAAAAGGAGAGAAAGTCATGAAGTATGTTTGCGGTGTCTGCGGATACGTCTATGATGAGGAAGAAGAAGGCGTAAAGTGGGAAGATCTCCCGGAAGACTGGGTATGCCCCTTATGTGGTGTCGGCAAGGACGAATTTGCGCCTGAAGAATAAGAAAGAAGACGGCGGCACCTGTTTTTAAGGCGCCGCCTTTTTCCTGCCCGGCAGGGCAGAGAGAAGAGGTATATCATGGACAGGATCGCTGTGCTGATCCCCTGTTATAATGAGGCAAAGACGGTCGCAAAGGTCGTGACCGATTTTAAGGCCGTGCTTCCGGAGGCGGTCATCTACGTTTATGACAATAATTCGACGGACGGGACGGCAGAGCTTGCGGCAGCGGCCGGCGCCGTCGTGCGCCATGAATACCGCCAGGGCAAGGGCAACGTCGTCCGGCGGATGTTCCGGGAAATCGACGCCGAGTGCTATATCATGACCGACGGTGACGATACCTATCCCGCGGAGTTTGCGCCTGCCATGGTCGATAAGGTGCTGCATCACCAGGCGGACATGGTCGTCGGGGACCGGCTGTCCTCGACCTACTACCAGGAGAACAAGCGGCCTTTCCACAATTTTGGGAACGCGCTCGTGAAAAAGAGCATCAACCTGCTGTTCCGGAACAATATCAAGGACATGATGACCGGCTACCGGGCGTTCAGCTACGAGTTCGTGAAGACCTTCCCGGTACTTTCCGGCGGCTTTGAGATCGAGACGGAGATGAGCATCCACGCAGTGGACAAGAACCTGCATATCGAAAACGAGGTCATCGAATACCGCGACCGGCCGGAAGGATCGGAGAGCAAGCTGAATACGTATTCGGACGGGCTGAAGGTCCTGATGACGATCGTCCGCCTGTTCCGTCAGTATAAGCCGCTCGCGTTCTTCAGCATCGTGGCGCTCGTGCTGTTCCTGGTCGCGCTGATCCTCTTTATCCCGATCTTCGTCACCTATGTGCGGACGGGGGAGGTGCCGCGCATCCCGACGCTGATCGTCTGTGGTTTCATGACGATGGCCGCGATCCAGTCGCTGTTCGGCGGTCTGATCCTGAACGTGATCGCCGGAAACCAGCGGCGGGACTTCGAATTCCGGCTGCAGCAGATCGACATCGAGAAAAAACGCCTGACGGAAGAAAGAGAAGACTGAAAAGTCTTCTCTTTTTTTTCGTCCTGTGGTATAGTACTAAACTGTATTGTATCCCCATGAGGGGAATAATAACAGGAGGAATTACCATGAAAAACGAAAAACTCTACGCAACCGTGCTTCTCGCACTGTTCACGGCCATCATCTTTATCATGGCCTTCACGCCGCTCGGCTACATCCCCCTTGTCGTGATCAACGCGACCATCATCCACATCCCGGTGATCTTAGGCTCCCTCTTCCTGGGGCCTAAAAAAGGCGCTTTCCTGGGCTTTATCTTCGGGCTGACGAGTTTTCTGAACAATACGTTCAGGTCGACGTCTCTGTCGGCTTTCGTCTTTTCCCCGGTGCTTGCCTACGGGATCGTCGGCTGGACGGGGATCCTGAAGAGCCTTGCGATCTGCTTTATCCCGCGGATCCTGGTCGGCATCTTCCCCTATTATGTCTTCCGGCTCTTTGACCGGATCTCGGATGGCCGCACGAAGGGCGCCCGCACGGCGCTCCGGACCGCCGGCTTTTTTGCCGCGGGGCTTGCCGGCGCATTCACGAATACGCTCTTTGTCATGAGCGGGATCTACGTACTTTACAAGACGCCTTATGCCGCGGCGCTCAAGATCTCGGAGGACGCCGTGCTCGGCGCGATCTGGGGGATCGTCAGTTTCAACGGCATCCTGGAGGCGCTCGTCGCGGGTATCCTGATCACCGGTATCGGAACGGTCCTCGTCCGTTTCCGCCCGGTCTACGTAAGCAGTGCCGCGGGAAAACAGGCGAAGGCCGCGGAAGCGGGGACCGCGTCATAATCTAAAGGAGAAACAAAAATGCTGCTTGCGATCGATATCGGCAACACCAACATCGTGGCCGGCTGCCTGGAAGGGGAGAAGGTCCTGTTTTCGGAAAGGATCGCCACCGACCACAGCAAGACGGAGCTTGAGTACTTCGTACTGTTCAGCGGGCTGTTAAAGTATCATAAGATCAGTGAAAAGAAGATCACTGGCGCCGCGCTGTCCTCTGTCGTACCGCCGCTCACGGAGACGCTGTCCCGGGCGGTGGAGAAGCTGCTCGGCTTCCGGCCGCTCGTCGTCGGCCCCGGTGTGAAGACCGGCCTCAATATCGTGACGGACAATCCGGCCCAGGTGGGTTCGGACCTCATCGTAAACGCGGTCGCGGGCCTTCACGACTACGGCGCGCCGCTCGTCATGATCGACATGGGGACCGCGACGACGATCAGCGTCGTGGATAAGAAAAAGAACTACATCGGGACCGTGATCATGCCCGGCGTCAGGGTCTCTTTAAACGCCCTCGTTTCCGGTACTTCCCAGCTGCCCAAGATCAGCCTGGAGGCGCCGAAAAAGGTGGTCGGCAGCAATACGGTCGACTGCATGAAGAGCGGCATCATCTACGCGCAGGCGGCCGCGATCGACGGGATGCTGGACCGGATCGAAGAAGAGATGGGCTATGAGATCCCCGCGGTCGCGACCGGCGGTATCTCTCCGAGCATCATTCCGAACTGTAAACGGAAGGTCGTCCTCGACAGCGACCTTACGCTCCGCGGCCTCGCGCTGATCTTCGAGAAGAACCGCGAAAAAGAGAGGAGCGAAACATGGACCTGAAGGGAAAACATGTGCTGCTCGGCGTGAGCGGCGGCATCGCGGCCTATAAGATCGCGTCGCTCGCGAGCGCGCTGAAAAAACAGGGCGCGGACGTAACTGTCCTGATGACGAAGAACGCCTGCGAATTCATCACGCCGCTGACCTTTGAGACCCTGACCGGGAATAAGTGCCTCATCGACACCTTTGACCGGAACTTCGAGTTCAGCGTGGAGCACGTCTCCGTAGCGCAGTCGGCCGACGTTATCCTGGTTGCCCCGGCGACCGCCAACATCATCGCGAAGCTCGCGCACGGGATCGCGGACGACATGCTGACGACGACCTACCTCGCCTGCACCTGCCCGAAGCTCGTTTCCCCGTCGATGAACACGCGGATGTACAAGAACCCGGTCACCCAGGACAATATCGAAACGCTCCGCCGTTACGGGACGCAGGTGATCCTGCCGGACAGCGGCTATCTTGCCTGCGGGGATACCGGCGAAGGCCGGATGCCGGATCCTTCCGTCCTGCAGAAGCACATCGAATACGCGCTGACGGAAAAAGACCTTGCGGGGAAGAAGATCCTCGTCACGGCCGGCCCGACGCAGGAAGCGCTGGACCCTGTCCGCTTCCTTTCCAATCATTCGAGCGGGAAGATGGGCTACAGGATCGCGGAGCGCGCGGCGATGCGCGGCGCAGAGGTAACGCTCGTCAGCGGAAAAACGGCGCTCGATACACCGCTCTTCGTGAAGAAGATCAACGTCACGTCCGCGGAGGAGATGGCGGAAGCGGTCCTCGATAACGCCGCAGAGCAGGACATCATCATCAAGGCGGCCGCGGTGGCGGATTACCGCCCGAAGACGGTCGCGGACGAGAAGATCAAAAAGAAGGACGACGACCTTTACATTCCGCTGGAGCGTACCCGGGACATCCTGAAGACGCTCGGGGAGAACAAAAAGCCCGGCCAGTTCCTCTGCGGTTTCTCGATGGAGACCGAACATATGGAGGAAAATGCCCGCGAAAAGCTCGTAAAGAAGAACCTGGACCTGATCGTCGCGAACAACGTCAAGACGGAAGGCGCGGGCTTTGCGGTCGATACCAACGTCGTCAAGCTGATCAGCCGCGAAGAAACGGTCGCGCTCCCGCTGCTCGACAAAGCGGAAGTCGCGGACCGGCTTTTAAGTCATATTCTCCATAAAATCACCGGGACTGCGGAATAATATCGTCTATTTTGCAAAAAAAAGGCTGTAAAGCCGCCGTCATCGTGATAGAATAGCAGTCAAAAGAGAACCGGCCGCCATACGGCCGTGTAATTGAAAAAGGAGGTCTCAATATGAATTGTCCCGTATGTGGAGCCGAACTCCCTGAAGGTGCACTGTTCTGCGGTGAGTGCGGCGCGCGTATTGCAGCGCCTGAAGTCCCGGAAGTTCCCGCTGCACCGGTTCCGGAGGAGATCGCACCTGTACCCGAAGAAGCAGCGCCTGCGCCTCAGCCGGTGCCTGTATTTACACCGCCGGTAAGAGAGCCGGTCCCGACGTATGAACAGCCGCAGACCGAAGCCGCTCCCGCGGTAAACCCCGCGCGTGAAGACGCGGAAAAGCTGACCCCGCTGCAGAGCCTCGCCTTTATGAAGATCATGGCGATCACCTGCTACGCGCTGGGCCTTCCGGCGATCATCCTGTCGTTCATTTTCTTAAGAGAAAAGAAATATGTGATGTCGCATGCGAACAACGGTCTCCTGATCACGATCTTCGGCGCAGCGCTCGCCACCATCAGCTGGATCCCGATCCTCGGCTGGCTCAGCGCCATCGTCGTCGGCATCTTCCTGGTCGTCATGGAGATCATGGGGATCATCGCCGCCGCAAAAGGCCAGACCTTTACGATGCCTATCATCGGCGGTATCCGGATCCTGAAACCGGTCGAATAACGCAAAAGTATTCATTACAGATAAGGAGAGCTGAACCA
Source organism: uncultured Eubacteriales bacterium (assembly GCA_902796795.1). Lineage (GTDB taxonomy): Bacteria > Bacillota > Clostridia > Lachnospirales > Lachnospiraceae > UBA1267. The sequence goes on along the minus strand of CADBQM010000342.1, from coordinate 9,070 downwards.
TGAATGAACAGAAGCCTACTGGCATTTACGCACCCTTAAGTCCCTGGTCTTATTTCGGCCTGACCCTGCTTTTCTCGGTCCCGGTCGTCGGCCTGGTATTCCTGATCATCTTCAGCATCAACGGAAACAATATCAACCGCCGGAACTTCGCGCGTTCCTACTGGATCGGCCTGATCCTTTCGATCATCCTTTCGATCATCGCGTTCGTCATTATGTACGCGCTCGGCGCGCTGCCGGCATTCCTGGAAAGGGTCGGGATGTAAGAACGGACCGCCGGTCCTGCTGATACTGTCCTGTATGCAGTTTTAATAGGAGGGTTATGATGGATCCTGTTGTCAAGACGATCATCTGGCTTGCCGTCGCGGCAGTCCTGCTGATCATCATCTTTACCAATATCGTTATCGTTCCGCAGGCGACGGAGCACGTCATCGAGTTCCTCGGGAAGTATCATACGACCTGGAGCGCCGGCCTGCATTTCAAGATCCCGTTCCTGCAGCGGATCGTGAAAAGGATCACGCTGAAGGAGCAGGTGCTGGATACGCCGCCGCAGCCGGTCATCACCAAGGATAACGTCACGATGCAGATCGACACCGTCGTCTATTACCGCATCTTTGACGCGAAGCTCTTCACCTACGGCGCCGTGGACCCGGTCTTCGCGCTTTCCAACCTGACGGCGACTTCGCTGAGAAACGTGATCGGCGAGCTGGATCTGGACCAGACCCTGACCTCCCGTGACACCATCAACATCAAGCTGACGAAGACGCTGGATGAAGCCACCGACGGCTGGGGCATCAAGGTGGAGCGTGTCGAGCTCAAAAACATCATTCCGCCGGTCGAGATCCAGAATGCGATGGAGAAGGAGATGAAGGCGGAGCGTGACCGCAGACAGACCGTTCTGCAGGCGGAAGGACACCGCCAGGCGGTCATCACCCGCGCGGAAGGCGACAAGCAGGCGAAGATCCTCGAAGCCGAGGGTGAACGTGATGCCAGGATCGCCCGTGCGGAAGGCGAGGCGCGCGCGATCTTCCTGGCGAAGAAAGCGGAAGCGGACGGTCTCCGGGCCCTCAAGGAAGCCGGCGCGGACGATTCCGTGCTGGAGCTGAAAAAATACGAAGCGCTCGTGAAGCTTGCCGACGGCAAGGCTTCCAAGATCATCATCCCCACGGATACGGTGCAGGCGGTCAAAAGGAACGTCCTGTTTTCCGAGATCACGGGACTCGGGAACGTAACGCCGGAAGGAAAGCCGGACCCCGTTCCCCCGGTGGAAGATCCCTGCTGTGACGGAGAGCTGCAATGAACAACGAGGCAAGCCTCCTTGTAAATGATGAGGTGAAGGACTGGGAGACCCTCATGTTCCTTTACAGTTCCGCGCTGAAGGAGATGAACACCAAGATCGACATCCTGCGCGATGAGTTCGAATACCGGAACCATTACAATCCGATCGAGCACGTCACGAGCCGGGTGAAGACCGCGGCGAGCATCGTCCGGAAGCTGAAGCGGGAAGGGCATGAGACAGACATCTACAGCATGCAGAAATATCTGAACGATATCGCAGGCCTCAGGATCGTCTGTTCCTTCACCTCGGACATTTACAAGATCGCAGATATGATCAGCAACATGTCGGACATCAAGGTGCTGGTCATCAAGAACTATATCGCCTCGCCCAAGGCGAGCGGTTATAAGAGCTATCATATGATCGTGACGGTGCCCGTCTTCCTTTCCGAGGGACCGGTGGAGACGAAAGTCGAGATCCAGATCCGTACCATCGCCATGGACTTCTGGGCATCGCTGGAACACAAGATCTATTACAAGTTCGAAGGAAATGCGCCGGACTATATCAAAACGGAACTGATCGAGTGCGCCAAGATGATCAACACCCTGGACGAACGCATGCTCTCGCTGAATGAAGCAATCCAGGCACTCGCCGGAGATGAAGAGGAAAACTAGGCGCGGTTTACTTTTACCGCTGCTTCTGCTATAATCCGGGGCAGACAGGAGGACTTTCCATGGACGAAAAAAAGACCGAAAAAATGGGCTCCGTGAAGATCGCGGACGACGTGCTGCTCGCGATCATCGGCCTCGCGGCCACCGACGTGCCGGGAGTGGACAGCCTTGCCGGCGGGATCCGTCACGATATGATCACGCACTATGACATGAAAAACATCTCGAAGAGCATCCGGATCAGCGCGGCGGAGGACAAGAGCCTGAACGCCAGGATCGCGCTGGTGCTGGACGGCTCTGCCAGCATTCCCGATGTCATGAACGGCGTGCAGGAGAAGGTGGCTTCCGCCATCGAATCGATGACGGGACTCAAAATGAAAGAGATCAGCGTGACAGTCGCGGGAGTCAATATCGCATGAGTAAAGCGGAGAGCAGCAGGAATACGGACCGCAGGAGGACCCTGCGGGCGTTTTCCATGCAGGCGATCTATGAGCTGGAGTTTTATCCTGCGGAAGAGACAGAAGCCCAGCTGGACCTGTTTTTAGCTGCGGGAGAGCAGGAAGCGGACGGGGAGGAGGAAACGTCGTTCCCCGTACTGACAGAGGAAGAAAAGCAGGCGCTGAAGGAACGGATCCTGAAGATCCTGTCCATCCGGGAGGAACTGGACCGCGATATCGCGGCCGCCTCCGCGAGCTGGAAGCTCGGCCGTATGAGCCGCGTGGATCTGGCGATCCTGCGCCTCGCGCTCTACGAGCTGCGCTACGACGATACGGTGCCGGTCAAGGTCGCGATCAACGAAGCGGTCGACCTGGCCCATCTGTACGGCGGGGACAATTCCTACCAGTTCGTCAACGGCGTACTGTCCGTATTCGCAAAGGAAGCTGATGAGTAAGGTCTATACCGTAAGGGAGATCAGCGCCTATATACGCAATATGTTTACCCAGGACCTTCTCCTGAACCGGGTGACGGTCCGGGGGGAGGTTTCAAACGCAAAGGACCATCCGAGCGGCCACCTGTATTTCACCCTGAAAGATGAAGGGGCGCAGATCCAGGTGGTCATGTTTTCCGGAAGAAGGCTTGCCGGGCTCAAATGCCGGCTGAAGGACGGCATGCAGGCGGAGGTCTCGGGAGAGATCGGGACCTACGAAGCGGGCGGCCGGTACCAGCTGTATGCCCGGGAGATCCGGGAAGCCGGCGTCGGCGCGCTGTACCAGCGTTTTCTGGAGCTGAAAACGCGGCTCGGCGAGATGGGCATGTTCGACGAAGCCTATAAAAAGCCGATCCCGAAATACGTGCGGACGGTCGGGATCGTGACCGCGTCATCCGGCGCGGCGCTCCATGATATCGTCAGCATCGCCGCGCGGCGGAATCCCTATGTGCAGCTGATCTTAAGACCGGCCCAGGTACAGGGGGAAGCGGCAGCGGCATCGATCGCAGAGGCGATCGTAGCGCTGGACCGCATCGGGACCGACGTCATGATCGTCGGACGCGGCGGCGGCTCGGAAGAAGACCTCTTCGCCTTCAACGATGAAATGGTAGCGCGGGCGATCTTCGACGCGGACACGCCGGTGATCTCCGCCGTCGGCCATGAGACCGACTTCACGATCGCCGATTTCGTAGCGGACCTCCGGGCGCCGACCCCGTCCGCGGCGGCAGAGCTCGCGGTCTTTCCGGTCACGGAAGCGGAAGATCTCCTGACCGGGATGCGGGAACGCATGACCCGGGTGCTCACGGCAAAAACGGAGCTGTTAAAGGGCAATGCGGAAGCGCTCCGCCTGAAGCTGAAGCTGCTTTCTCCCGCCGCTGTCCTGAACGAGAAAAAGCAGCGCCTTCTGGATCTTTCGGAGCAGATGGAGCTCCAGATGGAGCGGAACTTCACGGAAAAGCGGCAGCGTTTCCTGCTGCTTTCTTCAAGGCTCGACGCGCTCTCACCGCTTGCGCGCCTTTCCGGCGGTTTCGTTTACGCGGAGAAAGAGGACGGCGCGCCGCTCCGCAGTACAGAAGAGACAGGTCCCGGCAGTATGATCCGGCTCCGGCTGCATGATGGCACCGTACACAGCCGTGTTACAAAGGTGGAAAAAGATGTGTGAAGAAAACAGAGCGGAAGAGAACCGGGAAGAAAAGTTAAATACGATCGAGGAAAAGTTTCGCCGGATCGAGGAGATCACCCGCAGGCTGGAAAGCGGAGACCTCACACTTGAAGAATCTTTAAAGGAATATGAGCAGGGCATCCGCCTGGTGCGGGAAAGTGAAGCTCAGCTGAAAGATACGGAAAAAAAGTTAAAAGTGTTGACAGACGAGGGCACCCTGGATGCGTTTTGAAGAAGAACTGAGACTGGAAACAGACCGCGTGAACGAGATCATCCACCGCTATCTTCCGGCAGAGGAAGGCTTTCAGCGCACGGTCAACATAGCGATGAACTACAGTATCAACGCCGGCGGAAAGCGGCTGCGCCCGATCATCATGCAGGAGACCTACCGCCTGTTTGACGGTCACAGCCGGATCGTCGAGCCGTTCATGGCCGCGATGGAGATGATCCACACCAGTTCCCTGATCCATGACGACCTTCCGTGCATGGACAATGACGAGCTTCGGCGCGGGCAGAAGACCGTATGGGCAGCTTTTGGTGAGGATATGGCAGTGCTCGCGGGCGACGCGCTCCTGCTTTACGCGTTCGAGACCGCGGCAAAAGCCTTCTCCCTCCACGAGAGCCCGCTGAAGATCGGAAAAGCGATGCAGGTGCTCGCGGAAAAGTCCGGGATCAACGGCATGGTGGGCGGGCAGACGCTCGACGTCGAAAAGAGCGGAGAGGGCCTGTCGGAAGAAGAACTCGATTACATCTACGTCAATAAAACGGCGGCGCTCCTGGAAGCTTCGATGATGATCGGCGCGATCCTGGCGGACGCCTCCAATGAAGACGTCCGGCTCTCCGGTGAGATCGCCCGGAAGATCGGCGTCGCTTTCCAGATCCGGGACGATATCCTGGACGTGACCGCAGACGCGGAGACGCTCGGAAAACCGAGCTTTTCCGATGAAAAGAACAATAAGACGACCTTCGTATCCCTGCACGGGATCGAAGCTGCCGAAAGAAGAGTGCAGGAACTGACCGACGAGGCCATCCACCTGATGCAGCGTCTCACCGGGGAGAACCGTTTCCTGACGCAGCTCTTCCTCTCACTGGTCGGCAGGGAAAAATAGACCTTATGCTGAAAAAAGTACCCAACAGGGCGGAACTGAAGAAGATGAAGCCGCAGGAGCTGAATGCGCTTGCGTCGGATATCCGTGAATTTCTCGTTGACGCCGTCAGTAAAAAAGGCGGCCATCTTGCATCGAATCTGGGCGCCGTGGAACTGACGATCGCGCTGTATTCGGTCTTTGATCCGCCAAAGGATAAACTGATCTTTGACGTCGGCCACCAGGCCTACACCCATAAGCTTCTGTCCGGCAGGATGGAGGCTTTTTCCACCTTACGCGACTTCGGCGGCCTTTCCGGCTTTCCGAAGATGCGCGAAAGCGACTGCGACGCCTTCGGCACCGGCCACAGTTCCACTTCGATCTCCGCCGGCCTCGGCATCTGCCGCGCCCGGGACCTGAAGGGGGAGAAGTTCCACGTCGTCTCCGTGATCGGGGACGGTTCCATGACCGGCGGCCTGGCTTTTGAAGCGCTGAACAACGTCGCGCAGATGAAGAGCAACTTCATCGTCATCCTGAACGACAACGAGATGTCGATCTCGAAGAACGTCGGCGGCCTTTCCCGTTTCTTAAACACCTTCCGTTCCGGCGCAGGCTACAACAAGCTGAAGCGCGGCGTGAAATCCACGCTCGGAAAGATCCCCTATATCGGCGAGGAGCTGGTCGAACGCATCGCGGACAGCAAGGACAGCCTGAAGGAGATCATGGTCCCGGAGGGCATGGTCTTTGAGAATATGGGGATCACTTATTTAGGACCGGTCGACGGACACGACATCGTTTCGATGAAGCAGCTGTTCCGGCGGGCAAAGAAGCTGGACCGCTGCGTGATCATCCACGTCCGCACCAAAAAAGGAAAGGGCTATCCGCCGGCGGAAAGACGCCCGGTCCATTTCCACGGCGTCGGACCTTTTGACAAGGCGAGCGGCCGTCCGCTGAAGAAAAAGAACGGGCCGGATTATTCCGACCTTTTCGGCCGCTTTATGACCTCTTACGGCGAGACGGACCCGCGGCTCGTGGCGATCACGGCCGCGATGACGGAAAACGTCGGGCTTACGGCCTTCCGGAAGAGATTCCCGGAGCGCTTCTTCGACGTCGGCATCGCGGAACAGCATGCCGTTACGTTTGCGGCCGGCCTGGCGTCGCAGGGCATGCATCCGGTGGCCGCGATCTACTCCACCTTCCTGCAGCGGGCCTATGACGAGATCGTACACGACGTCTGCCTGCAGAACCTCCCGGTGACCTTCGCGATCGACCGGGCGGGGATCGTCGGAAAGGACGGGGAGACCCACCAGGGCATCTTTGACCTGACTTATCTGCTTTCGATCCCGAATATGACGGTTCTTACACCGTCCGACGGGGATGAACTGACCGCCATGCTGCGTTTTGCGCTGAAGTCCGGGAGGCCGGCAGCCGTCCGCTATCCGCGCGGGGAAGCGCTGCCGGGGAGAAAAGACGCGGCTGCGCTGGAATACGGGAAGGCGGAAGTCCTGCATACGGGCAAAGACGTCGCACTCCTTGCTTTCGGCAATATGCTGAAGCCAGCGACGGAAGCGGCGGAAAAACTCAGAGAAACAGGCGTCGACGCGACGGTCGTGAACATGCGTTTCGCGAAGCCGCTCGATCTTGAGCTCGTGTCTTCCCTGACGGAAGACCACTGGCTCATCGTGACCCTGGAAGATGGCCTTATTTCCGGCGGCGCCGGCGAACGGATCGCGGCGTTTATCGCGGAGAAGGCAGCAGGGACGCGTGTGGTCACGGTCGGCGTGCCGGATACCTACGTCCCGCAGGGCGAGCCCGCCGAACTCTACCGGCTGTACGGCATGGACGCGGACGGGATCGTTTCCCGGGTCGCGGAAGCGCTGAAGGAGGGCACCTTATGAAGGAACGGCTGGACCTGATCGTCGTTTCGAAGGGACTGGCGCCGTCGCGCGAGAAGGCGCGCGCCCTCATCATGGAAGGCCTGGTCTACGTAAACGGCCAGAAGGAAGACAAGCCCGGCGCTTTTTTTGACGACGCGTCTGCGGTCGAACTGCGCGGGAATACGCTGCGCTATGTGAGCCGCGGCGGATTGAAACTGGAGAAGGCCCTCCAGGTCTTCCGGCCGGCGCTTGAAGGCGCCGTCTGTATGGACATCGGCGCGTCGACCGGCGGCTTCACCGACTGCATGCTTAAGAACGGGGCGGCAAAGGTCTACGCGGTGGACGTCGGCTACGGACAGCTTGCCTGGCAGCTGAGAAACGATCCCCGGGTCGTCTGCCTTGAAAAAACGAACATCCGCTACATCACGGAAAAGGAAGTCCCGGAACCGCTGGATTTCTTTTCTGTGGACGTCAGCTTCATCTCACTCACGAAAGTCCTGCCGCCGGTCCTTCCGCTTTTGAAAGTGCATGCGGAGGGCGTCCTGCTCATCAAGCCTCAATTTGAGGCAGGGCGGGAGAAGGTCGGCAAGAAGGGCGTCGTCCGCGAGGAAGCGACCCATATCGAGGTGATCGAGGCGATCGTCCGCTTTGTGCCGACGATCGGGCTCATTCCGATGGGGCTTGATTATTCGCCGGTCCGCGGACCGGAAGGCAATATCGAGTACCTGCTCTACGTCCGCCGGGACGCGGAAGACCGGCCGGTGCTCCCGGAGATCCCGGCGCTCGTCGCGGAGTCCCACAGGCAGCTTTCACAGGGAACGTAATCAACAGGAGAGAACAGTGAAACACTTTTTCCTGATCGCCAACCGGCAGAATGAATCGGCAAAGATACTGATGCAGGAAACGGCGGAGCTGATCCGCCGGGATCCTTCCTGCACCGTAAAAGAAGATCCCGGCAGCGGGCCGGACGGCCATACGGATCCCGCGGACGTTCCTTCGGATACCGAGGGCGTGATCGTCTTCGGCGGGGACGGGACGATCATCCGCGCTGTCCGGGACCTGAAGCCGCTTGCCCTGCCGCTCATCGGCGTGAACGCGGGCACGCTCGGCTATCTTGCGGAGACGGACCCCGGTTCCGTCGCCGATATGGTCGCACGGCTGAAAAACGACCGCTTCTTCATCGAAGAGCGGATGATGCTCCGCGGACAGATCCTGAAGGCAGGCGCAGAAAGCGATGCGCCCGCCTATGAAGATACCGGCCTCAACGACGTCGTACTGTCCGGCGCGGACGGTACCCGCGTGGTCTCTTTTTCCGTCTATGTGGACGGGGAATTCCTGAAGTCCTATGTTGCGGACGGCCTGATCCTCGCGACGCCGACCGGTTCCACTGCCTATAATCTTTCCGCCGGCGGCCCGATCGTGATGCCGTCCGCGGAAATGCTGCTGCTGACCCCCCTGAACGCCCATACCTTCATGTCGAGAACGATCGTCCTCCCCGGGGACTGCACGGTCACGGTCGAACTTGCCGGCAAGAGCGGGACGAACGCGCTGGTCCATTTTGACGGCGCCGTCTATCCGGATCTTTACCCGGGCGACCGGGTGTGCATCCGCCGGGCGGACGAGCACGCGCGCCTGATCCGCCTGAACCGCGACAGTTTCACCGAGATCCTGAGAAAGAAACTGGAGAACTGATGCTCACTTATCTTCACGTACAGAATTTTGCGCTGATCCGGGATGCGGAGATCGATTTCTCGGACGGCCTGAATATCCTGAGCGGCGAGACCGGCGCGGGGAAATCCATCCTGATGGACTCGATCGCGCTGGCGCTCGGTGCGCGCCAGGACGCCGCCATGATCCGTACCGGCGCCGATCACGCGCTCGTGGAGCTGGTCTTCACGGCCGGATCCCCGAAGGTCCGCGAAGCGCTGGCGATGCAGGGGATCGCGACGGAAGAGGACGGCACGCTGATCCTGAGCCGCAGGATCTCCGAAGGGAAGAGCCTCTGCCGCGTGAACGGCGAGACCGTCCCGGCCCGTGTCCTCCGGGACGCGGCAAAACTGCTGATCTCCGTATACGG
>CADBQM010000341.1 GCA_902796795.1 uncultured Eubacteriales bacterium | reverse complement strand
CGAAGAGACCCCCGCGGACGTGTAAGGAGTATTGATGAAAAAGATTCGAATCCTTTCGCTGATCCTGATCATCCTGATCCTGGCCGTGTTCCTGCTCATGACGGGAGCACTGGTCATGGGAAAGAACGATCTTTTCTTCCTGGCCGGCTCCGTGCTCGTCGCGATGCTGATCCTCGGCTGGGTGCTGCTCCGTGCCCGGAAGGCCGCGATCGAAAGGCAAGAAAAAGAGGAAGAAGGAACGGACCAGGAAGAAGAGGAAAAGGAATGAGCTATATCCTCGAAACAAAGGGCCTTACGAAGCGTTTCGGCGGCTTCACCGCGGTCGACCACGTAGACCTCCACATCGAAAAAGGCGCAGTTTACGGCCTGATCGGCAAGAACGGGGCCGGGAAAACGACGGTCCTGCGCCTGATCGCCGGACTGATACAGCCTTCAGAAGGCCGTGTCGAGTTTCCGCTCGGAAGACCCGGGATCGGCATCCTGCTGGAAACCCCCGGCCTTTATATGAATATGAGCGCATTCGATAACCTGGAGATCAAGCGGATCGCGCTCGGCACCGGCTCGCCTGCCGATTCTTCCCGTCTGCTGGAATTCGTCGGCCTTTCCCAGTGGGCACATGTGCGCGCTGGCAGCTTTTCCCTTGGGATGCGGCAGCGCCTCGGGATTGCGCTCGCACTGACCGGTGATCCGGAGCTGTTGATCCTCGACGAGCCGATCAACGGACTGGATCCGAACGGGATCGCCGATGTCCGCCGAATGATCAAAGATATCGCAAGAGACGGCAGAAAGACGATCCTGATCTCCAGCCATATTCTGGAAGAGCTTTCCAAGACCGCGCATGTTTTCGGCGTACTGAAGGACGGCGTGCTGACCGGAGAGATCACGGAAGACGAGCTTTCTTCTTCATCTGTCGGCTATATCCGTTTCATGCTGGACGACATGGCTGCGGCGAAAGAAGTACTGGAGCGGATGGGGATCTATTCTTACCAGCAGAAAGGGGACCATCTGCTTCTCGTCATGGAGCAGATCCACCGGTCCGGCGATATGATCCGCGAATTTGTCCTGAACGGCGTCCATGTATCCGGATGCGAGACCATTCATGAATCGCTTGAAGATTTTTATATCGGGCACACAAAGGAGGGATGACGGTATGACAGCCCTTCTTCGTTCTGATATTTATCGGTTCAAACGGCAGAAGATCAATATGGTCCTGCTGATCATTTATTTCGCACTTACGGCCATGGGAATGATCGGGAACGGTTTCATGACCGGCAACGCGCCCTGGCTCCTGCGTCTGTATGACGCGATGCGCAGCAGCGGCGAGATGGGAGAGATGATTCCGATCGATGAGCTCCGCAACGCTGCACTGATCTTAAGCGGAGATATCACGACGCGCGTCGACTTTATGTCCTACGCGATGACCGGTACGAACGCGCTGCTTTTTACGACGCTGTTTATCGCACTCTATATCCTGCAGCCTGTCCGTACGCAGTACCTGAAAAACCTTGTTCCCGTACAGATGCGGAACCGTTTCGTTATTTCCGAAACGATCTTCCTGTTCGGCTTTACTGCCATCCTGACCGTCTTCTCTGCAGTCTTTGCGCTCCTGGTATCGTTTACTTTCTTTACGGGCATTCCGTTCGGGGACGCGGTACTGTTCCTGGTATTTGCTGTTGTCCGCGGTCTTTTGCTTTTCTCGGCTGCGCTGGTACTGACGTTGTTCGTCAACCTGTTTCGCAGGACGGGGCTCGGCGTTGCCTTCACGATCATTTATGTGACGGTGATCGCTTCCGGCTTCTTCACAGCCGTCGACCTCATCATGGACCTTTCGGGCAATCAGTCTTTCCGGTTTTCGTACCTGACGCCGGTCGGTAATTATTATACGCTGGACCGGCCGGAGGTGATCCCGCTCATGATCGGGCTTGGGGTAGCCGTCCTGTACGGGATCGCAGCGTTTATCCTCCGCCTGCTTCAGTTTAAGAAAAAGGATATCGGTTAAAGAACTTGTACTTGAACACTGTTTGTGTTAAAATTCTCTTTTAAGAGGGCGATAAATGAGAGTGATCGCTGGCAGTGCGCGGAGCCTTCCGCTGAAGACGGTCCCGGGCATGAACGTGCGTCCGACGACGGACCGCATTAAAGAAACACTTTTTAATATCCTTTCGCCCTATATCCCCGGTGCGCGTTTCCTGGATCTCTTTTCCGGAAGCGGGGCGATCGGGATCGAGGCACTTTCACGGGGCGCCCGGGAAGCGGTGTTTGTTGAAAAAGACCGTCGTGCGCTTGATTGTATCCGGGAGAACCTGCGCTTTACGAAACTTACGGAAAATGCGTGCGTGATCCCTTCGGACGTGTTTCAGGCACTGAAGTCTTTACCGGAAGAGGCACAGCCTTTTGACCTGATCTTTATGGATCCGCCGTACAGCCGCGGCCTGGAAGGAGAGGTCCTCCGGCTTCTCCGTACGCTGCCGGCGGCAGACGAGAACACCCTTGTCATCGTCGAGGCAGATCTTGAAACGGTCCTGCCGGATGCCGCGGAATGCGGCTTTTCCGTCGTCCGTGAGAAAAGG
>CADBQM010000340.1 GCA_902796795.1 uncultured Eubacteriales bacterium | reverse complement strand
TATCCTCAAGGCCTACAACCTGCTGACGACGCGCGCGCTGCCGCAGTTCGAGACGAGGGGAGGTGATCCGGATGCGGTATCGTAAGTCCAGACGGCTGATCACTTTCCTGCTGCTGGCCGCGCTCTTTGTCCTGCCGCTTTCCGTCAGGGCAGCGGAGGAGAAGGATCCGGATACCGGATACCGTATCCTTGTCGACGATCAGGCGGACCTTCTGACGGACGAAGAGGAGGCAAGGCTGATCGAAGATATGAAGCCGGCCGCAAAGTTCGGGCATATCGGCTTCCTGAGTATCGACAAAAACGATTCGAGCACGCCGGACTTTGCCCGTTCCTATTATATCGGCACGTTCGGGAAGGAAAACGGTACGCTCTTCCTGATCGATATGGACAACCGGAAGATCTATATCTTTTCTGGCGGGACGAATTACAAGGTGATCGGCAAGTCCCGGGCGGACGTCATCACCGATAACATTTATACCTACGCCAGCAAAGGCGCGTATTATGACTGCGCTTCGCGCGCTTTCTCCCAGATCGCCACGCTGCTCGAAGGCGGACGGATCTCCGAGCCCATGCGCTACATCGGGAACGCGCTGCTTGCCCTGATCCTGGCGCTTCTGATCAATTTTGTGATCGTGAACTCCATAAGCCGCGTCAAGCGTGTAAGGAACGCGGAACTCATTTCTGTCGCGGAACGGTCGTTTTCCATCGGCACGCCGCAGGCGGTCTATACCGGTGAAACGAAACGCTATGATCCTGTCGAGACTTCCTCCGGCGGCGGAGGCGGCGGAGGCGGCGGCGGAGGAGGGGGCGGCGGCTTCTCCGGCGGCGGTGGCGGCCATTCGTTCTGACCGGCAGCGCACGGCCTGCGCCTGATGAACGGACGAAATCTGTGAAAAGACACACTTTGGTCTTTACAAACGTCCGGGAACATGTTATTATCATCGAGCATGCGCCTTTTTCTGAGGATACGGACACTCCGACCGTATGCACGGGAAAAGGTAAGAATCAAAAAGGAGGAAAACAAAATGATCTCGAAAGAAAAGAAAGCGGAACTGATCCGTGAGTACGGCCTTAAGGAAGGCGACACCGGTTCGCCCGAGGTACAGGTAGCGATCCTGACCGAGCGCATCAAGGAGCTCACGGAGCATCTGAAGGTCAACAAGAAGGACAATCACTCGAGACGCGGACTGTTCATGATGGTCGGTCAGCGCCGCGGCCTTCTGGAGTACCTGAGGAGGAAGGACATCAACCGCTATCGTGCGATCATCGAAAAATTAGGCTTAAGAAGATAAGTTCTTTGGCTTGAGGGACGGCTGTATCACGGTCGTCCCTCAAAATGTGAAAGGGAATCACGAAAGCTGCGGCTTTCGTCCTGAAAAGACGGGCACCATCGTGCCAGAAGAGAGAGGAAAGAAAGTAGAAATGAAGAGTTACAAGAGTTATTCCATGGAGCTTGCGGGCAGGACCCTCACCGTCGATATCGGCCGTGTCGCCGCCCAGGCAAACGGCGCTGCGTTCATCCGCTACGGCGATACCACGCTGCTCTGCACCGTGACCGCGTCGAAGGAGCCGAGGGAAGGCATCGATTTCTTCCCGCTGTCCATCGACTACGAAGAGAAGATGTATGCCGCGGGCAAGATCCCCGGCGGTTTTACGAAGCGTGAAGGCCGCCCGACGGAGCATGCGATCCTGACGAGCCGCGTGATCGACCGTCCGATGCGCCCGCTGTTCCCGAAGGATTACAGAAACGACGTCGTCATCAACTGCCTGGTGCTTTCCGTTGATCCGGAATGCCCGCCGGAAGTGACGGCCATGATCGGCGCTTCCATCGCTGTATCGATCTCGGATATCCCCTTTGACGGCCCGATCGCCGCGACCCAGGTCGGCCTGAAGAACGGCGAGTTCATCTTCAACCCGAATTCCGCGGACCGCAAGACCTCCGATCTTTCCCTGACGGTCGCTTCGACCGCGGAGAAGGTCATCATGATCGAAGCCGGCGCGAACGAAGTCGACGACGATACCATGATCTCCGCGATCTTCGCCGCTGACGAAGTCAACCGCGAAGTCATCGCTTTCATCCGCAATATCGTTGCGGAGTGCGGCAGGGAAAAGACCCCGTACGCTTCCCACATCGTTCCGGAAGAACTGATGGAGGACATTAAGAGCGTCTATCCCGCGGAAGTCATGGAAGAAGCCGTCTTTACCGACGAGAAGGGCATCCGCGACGCCCGCATCGCAGAGATGAAGGAGAACCTGAAGGCCCGTTATGCGGAAACGCATGAGGACTGGATCCCCGCGATCGACGAAGCGCTCTACAACTACCAGAAGAAGACCGTCCGCAAGATGATCCTGAAGGACCACAAGCGTCCCGACGGCCGTCAGCTGACCGAGATCCGCCCGCTGGCAGCAGAAGTCGATATCATCCCGCGCGTCCACGGTTCCGCGATGTTCACCCGCGGCCAGACCCAGATCTGCGACGTCTGCACCCTGGCTCCGCTTTCCGAAGCGCAGCGTCTGGACGGCCTCGACGAGAACGAGACGACCAAGCGTTACATGCACCATTACAATTTCCCGGCATACTCCGTCGGCGAGGCCCGTGCCTCCAGAAGCCCCGGACGCCGTGAGATCGGCCACGGCGCGCTTGCAGAACGTGCGCTGCTGCCGGTACTTCCTTCCGAGGAAGAGTTCCCCTACGCGATCCGCTGCGTGTCCGAGACCTTTGAATCCAACGGCTCGACTTCCCAGGCTTCCGTCTGCGCGTCCTGCATGGCCCTTATGGCAGCGGGCGTTCCGATCAAGTCCCAGGTGGCAGGCATCAGCTGCGGTCTGGTGACGGGCGATACGGACGATGATTTTGTCCTCCTCACAGATATCCAGGGCCTCGAGGACTTCTTCGGCGACATGGATTTCAAGGTGACCGGCACGCAT
>CADBQM010000339.1 GCA_902796795.1 uncultured Eubacteriales bacterium | reverse complement strand
GCCGACGTAGGTGATGTCGTGGGAGATCAGCGCGTCGAAAAGGATGTGCATGCGGCCGCTTTCCCGGGCGCCCGCTTCCGCCGGCTTTTCATGCGCGCGGAGGATCCGGTAGGCCATCGTCTTTTCGCGTGCGGCTTTTAAAACTGCGGGGTCCTGCTCCGCCGCTTTTTCCGCCGGGACCGGCTTCCCGCCCCGGTACCAGACTTTGCCTGCATAGGTCTCGATCATTGCCATCTTCTCATCCTCCTCTCAGGACATGCGGCTCGAGCGGCGCACCCGCTCCCGCGCACTGTGTACGTGGCTGTTCATCGCGGCCTCCGCGCCGACCTCGTCGCGCTTTCTCAGCGCCTCCAGGATCACGCGGTGCTCGCGTACGGAAGCTTCCGCACTGTGCTCGTCGGTCACCGCGAGACGGCGGAACTTCTGCAGCTTTTTATGCAGCGGCACCAGCGTATCGTAGAAGATCGTCCCGCTGATCTTGTAGAGGAGTGCGTGAAAGGCGCTGTCCTCCTCCCGCACCATGGCGTTGTCGCCCTTCTGGGCGTAGAACTCCTCCAGGTCCAGGATGTCCGAAAGCTGTTTGACTTCCTCGTCCGTGATACGGCGCACGCATTCGGCGGCCGCGAGGCCTTCCACACGTTCGCGGATCCGGTAGATATTCTCCGCGTCATCCGCCGTGATGCCGAGCACCACGAGGCCTTTGCCGTTGTCTTCGATGATATGCTCCTGCTCGAGCATCCGAAGCGCCTCCCGGACCGGCGTCCGGCTCACGCCGAGCTCCTCCGAGAGCTTCTGCTCCGTCAGGATCTCCCCGCGCTTGTACACGCCTTCCAGGATATCGTTCTCCAGTTTTTCAAAGATCTGGTCCGCAAGGGAAACGGTTTTTATGAGCATCTGATTTCTCCTGTATGATTGGTGTTGATCGCCGTATCCGCCGCCTTACATCCGGCCGAGTTTACCCTCCGAGAGCCTTTCGATCTCGGTCTCGAGCTCCGCGGGGCTGAGCGTCGTCTGGCGGCCGCCCTGGTATTCCGCATCGATCCACTCCTTTAAGCGGATCACCAGCGGGTCACGCTTATCGACCATGCTGTTCCCGGAAAGGCCGTAATTCGTATTGATCCAGTAGGCGATGCCGGCAAGCCCGGAAGCCTTTCCGATCATGACCGAAGGCTTCCGGCGCAGGATCTTTTCCGTATTGAAGATGTTGTAGATCTCTTCGTCCTTCATGAGCCCGTCGGCGTGGATGCCCGCGCGGGTCGTATTGAAATAGCGGCCGACAAAGGGCGTCATCGGCGGGATGTCGTAACCGATCTCGTTCTTGAAGTACTCGCCGATCTCGGTGATCGCGGAAGGATCCATGCCGTCCATGGAACCTCGCAGCGACGCGTATTCCATCACCATCGCCTCCAGCGGGATATTGCCCGTCCGCTCGCCGATGCCGAGCAGCGAACAGTTGACCGCACAGGCGCCGTACATCCAGGCCGTGGACGCGTTCGCTACCGCCTTGTAGAAGTCGTTGTGTCCGTGCCACTCCAGATACTCGCTCGGCACGTTGGAATAGTGCTGCAGGCCGTAGACGATGCCCGCGACGCTCCGGGGCAGCGCGACTTCGGTATAGGGGACGCCGTAGCCCATGGTATCACAGGCCCGGATCTTGACCGGGATCCCGCTCTCCTCGGAGAGCTTCTGCAGCTCATTGACAAGCGGGACCACAAAGCCGTAGAAGTCCGCGCGGGTGATGTCCTCCAGGTGGCAGCGCGGGACGATCCCCGCTTCGAGCGCCATCTTCACGGCGCCGGTATACTGCTCCAGCGCCTGCCGCCTCGTCAGCTTCAATTTGTTGAAGATATGATAATCGCTGCAGGAAAGGAGGATGCCCGTCTCCCGGATGTTCAGGTCCTTGACAAGCTGAAAGTCCTCTTTGGTCGCGCGGATCCAGGTCGTGACTTCCGGGAACTTCAGTCCCAGGCTCATGCACTCCTCCACCGCTTTCCGGTCTTTCTCGCTGTAGACGAAGAACTCGGTCTGGCGGATGATCCCGAAGGGGCCGCCGAGCTTGTGCATCAGTTTATACAGATCGACGATCTGCTTGACCGTATACGGTTCCACGGACTGCTGCCCGTCGC
This sequence comes from uncultured Eubacteriales bacterium, assembly GCA_902796795.1. GTDB lineage: Bacteria > Bacillota > Clostridia > Lachnospirales > Lachnospiraceae > UBA1267. Next base: position 1,514 of record CADBQM010000339.1, on the reverse strand, counting down.
GGAAGGTCGTATCGGTGATCCAGATCTCCTCGGGCATGCCCATGGGTACGCGCCGGTGGTTGAACGCCACCTTCGGCACTTCTTCATAATTGAAAAGGTCGCGGTACAGGTTCGCCTGCTTTACGTCCTGCAGCTCATACTGGTAGGATTTCTGCTCAAGCAGGTTTGTCTTGCTGGACAGTTCAAGCATATGTCTTCTCCTTCCTGAAAGTCCTTCGGCACTGTATCCCAAAAATCCGATATTTTGGGATAATTGTATACAATTATACATATATCCCTGTTCCCGTCAAGCACTTTCAGTCAGAACCATTGATGGATTTTCTGCTTGCAGGACACGCCTTCCTTCAGTAAAATGTACATAAGCAGACAATGGAACGTCTGCATGTTTTCCGTTTATGTTCAGGCTGTTTTGGAAAGGGAGGGAACACTATGGAAAATCTGAAGAAATACTGTGCCGAGTTCATCGGCACCTGTGTACTGGTCGTCCTCGGCTGCGGCACCGCCATGCTGGTCGGCTGTGACGCGGCGAACGGCGGCGGCTACATCCTGACCGCGCTGGCCTTTGGCCTTGTGATCGTCGGCATGGCCTACTGCGTGGGCAACATCTCCGGCTGCCACATCAACCCGGCGGTCTCGCTCGGCGTCCTGATCTCCGGCGGCATCAGCGTCCGTGAGTTCATCGGCTACGTCATCTCCCAGTGCCTCGGTGCTTTTGCCGGCGCGGGCCTGCTTGCGGCGATCTTCTCGCTCGGCGGCGTCCACGATATGACCGGCGGCTTCGGTTCCAACGGTCTTGCGGGCGTGAACGGCAGCGCCATTGCCGGCCTGCTCGTTGAAGCCGTGCTCACCTTTATCTTCGTGCTGACGATCCTCGGCGTGACCTCGAAGAAAGCCGGCCACGGCTCCTTCGGCGGCCTGGTGATCGGCTTCACGCTGACGCTCGTCCACATCCTCGGCATCGGGCTCACCGGCACTTCCGTGAACCCGGCCCGTTCCTTCGGTCCGGCGCTCGTCGCCCTGTTCGCGGGCAACGCGGAACCGATCGGCCAGCTGTGGGTCTTTATCGTCGGCCCGTTCGTCGGCGCCGCGATCGCGGCCGTCGTCTACAAGTGGCTGGAGAAGGCAAAGAAGTAAAAAAAGGGCATCCTGAGCGCCGCACAAAAAGGAGACTGCACTGCAGTCTCCTTTTTTTGGGTTATAGGTGAAGCCTCTTTACAGTCTTTCAGCGCTTATAAAAAAGTGTGCCGACAGATATTTGGTGAAAGAGAAATGAATGCGGCCCGCAGCGCTGCGGGACCGGGTCTCAGAATTCGAAATCGCAGGCAACCGAAGCACTGCGCACCTCGTGCATGCGCTTCCGGACCGGCTGGTGCACCGGATGGGTCTGGTATGCCTGGAAGGATTCCATGCTGTCGAAGACGGTGATCAGGGCCAGGTCGTAGGAACGCTCGCTGTGGAGCACGTCCGCGCCGGCTTCCAGGTCCAGCATGCCCTCGATGCGGCCTTTCATCCCG
>CADBQM010000338.1 GCA_902796795.1 uncultured Eubacteriales bacterium | reverse complement strand
GGCCGATATCTTTGACCGGATCATCGACGTCGACTGGAAGGCGATCAGCGAGTATTCGAGCGGTGATATTTTGAGCCGTTTCAACGGCGACGTGCAGACGGTGAGTGCCAACGCGATCAGCTGGCTGCCGACGATCATTATTTCGATCTACAACTTTATCATCACCTTTGCGGTGATCTGGCATTACAACAAAGTCATGTCGCTGCTGGCGTTTGCGACGGCACCGATCATGCTCTTCATGTCCAAGTTCCTGATCCGGAAGCAGCGTGACCATCAGAAAAAGGTCCGCGAGATGGGCAGTAAAATGATGGCGTTCGAAGTCGAGACCTTTTACAACTTCGATACCATCAAGTCCTTCGGCATCACCGAACGCTACGGGCGGAAGCTCCGCGAGTGGCAGCAGAAGTTCAAAAAGATCAGCCTGGAATACAACATGTTCTCGATCAAGACGAACGTGTTTATGTCGGTCATGGGGCTGATCGTCCAGTACGCGGCCTTCGGTTACTGCCTGTTCCTTTTGTGGACGCACCAGATCACTTACGGTACGATGACGCTTTTCCTGGAGCAGCGGGGACGGCTCGCGGGCTCCTTTAATAAGGTGATCGGCATCGTGCCTTCGTTCCTCACGAGTTCGGTCTCCGCGCACCGTATCCGGGAACTGTATGAGCTGCCCAAGGAGCGGCATATCGCGGAAAGCGAGGAGCTGAAGGCGCTCGCGAAAGAGGGTGTGGAAGTCCGGATGGACGACATCAGCTTCGCGTACCTCGAAGATAAACAGGTCATCACGGATTCTTATTTCATCGCGAAGCCCGGCGAGATCGTGGCGCTCGTGGGACCTTCCGGCGAAGGCAAGACCACGATGATCCGCCTGATGCTCGGCCTGGTGCATCCGGATTCCGGCGTTGCGGTGCTGCGTACGTCCGACGGCTCGGAGGTCGAAGTCAACGCGGACAGCCGCTACTTGTTCAGTTATGTGCCGCAGGGCAACACGGTGCTTTCCGGGACGATCGCGGAAAACCTCCGCATGGTCAAGGAAGACGCTACGGACAAGGAGATCGTGGAGGCGCTCAAGGTCTCCTGTGCCTGGGAGTTCGTTTCGATGATGCCGGATGGCATCGATTCTACGGTCGGCGAGCGCGGCCGCGGCCTTTCCGAAGGCCAGGCGCAGCGGATCGCCATTGCGCGTGCGGTGCTCCGGGACGCGCCGATACTTTTGCTGGATGAAGCGACGTCCGCGCTGGACGTCACCACCGAGCGCGAAGTGCTCCGGAACATCCTGGAGCAGCGCCCCAACAAGACCTGCATCATCACCACACACCGGCCTTCGGTCCTCAGTCTCTGCCAGCGCGTCTACCGCGTGATGGAGACCCGGGTCACCGAATTCTCCGAAGAGGAGAGCAGCCGGATGATGATCGATTTTTAAGCGGACGGGAGAACGGAAATGATCGATATCCATTCCCACATCCTGCCCGGCGTGGACGACGGTTCGGACAGCATGGAGACCTCCGTCGGGATGCTCCGCATGGCGGAAGAAAGCGGCGTAAAAGTCATTGCCGCGACACCGCACTGCAATATCCCGGGGGAGTTCGGCAATTATGCTTCGGACGGGCTGAACGCCCTTTTTCAGGAGCTCTACCGCGAAAAACAGCGGGCGGGACTGAAGATCGCGCTCGTGAAGGGCATGGAAGTGTACACGACTTCCGAACTGCCGGCGCTTTACGACGACGGCCTTCTCTGGACGCTGAACGGGACCCGCTATCTCCTCATGGAGTTCGCCTTCGGCGAAGATCCCGCGTTCGCTTCGGAGATGCTCGCCGAAATGCAAAAGCGCAGCGTGATCCCGGTGATCGCGCACCCGGAGCGCTACTATTTTATCCAGAATGATCCCGCGGTCGCCTACGACTGGGTGACCTCCGGCTGTGTGCTCCAGATCAACAAGGGCAGCCTGCTCGGGCGTTTCGGTCCGGGACCGGAGGCGCTTTCGCAGGATCTCCTCACCCACAACCTCGCCGCCTGTGTGGCGAGCGACGCGCACGGGACGGACATGCGGACGACGGATCTTCTGGAAGTGCGCTACTTCCTGGACCGGCACTTCGGCGAAAACCTGCGGAAGCTGGTACTGGAGATCAATCCGGCCAGGATCCTTTCCGGAAAGCCGCTGCTCGGCTACAATCCGATGCCGATGTAAACAACGATTTCAGACAGTAAACCACGTATCCGGGTATAAAGAGAGAACGATAAGGAACATACAGGAAAGACAGGATGAAGATCGTCAGGATACTGAGTATAGCCGTCTTTGTCACGGCG
>CADBQM010000337.1 GCA_902796795.1 uncultured Eubacteriales bacterium | reverse complement strand
GATCCAGCCGAAGCGCCATACGATGGAATACCTGCGTACCCTGGCGCATCTGCGTCCCCGTACGAATACGTTCCAGGCGGTCTTCCGCGTCCGTTCCCTGGCGGCCTACGCCATCCATAAGTTCTTCCAGGAGCGGGATTTTGTATACGTGCATACACCCATCATCACGGGCAGCGACGCGGAGGGCGCGGGCGAGATGTTCCGCGTGACGACGCTTAATATGAACGAGGTCCCGCGGACGGAAGACGGCGCTGTCGACTACAGCCGCGATTTCTTCAACAAGCCGGTGAACCTGACCGTTTCCGGCCAGCTGAACGGCGAGACCTTTGCCTGTGCGTTCCGCAATATCTACACCTTCGGCCCGACGTTCCGCGCGGAAAATTCCAATACGACGCGCCACGCGGCGGAGTTCTGGATGATCGAGCCCGAGATCGCCTTTGCGGACCTCGGGGACGACATGCGCCTCGCGGAGGACATGATCAAGTTCATCATCCGTTACGTGCTGGAGAATGCGCCGGAAGAGATGGCTTTCCTGAACAATTTCGTGGACAAGGGGCTTCTTGAGCGCCTGGACCATGTCGTCTCCTTCGATTTCGGCCATGTGACCTATACGGAAGCGATCGAGCTCTTAAAGGAGCACAACGACCGTTTCGACTACAAGGTCTACTGGGGCTGCGACCTCCAGACCGAGCACGAACGCTTCCTGACGGAAGAAATCTTCAAACGCCCGGTCTTCGTGACCGATTATCCGAAGGAGATCAAGGCTTTCTACATGAAGCTGAACGAGGACGGGAAGACCGTCGCCGCGATGGACTGCCTGGTGCCCGGCATCGGCGAGATCATCGGCGGTTCGCAGCGTGAAGAGGATCCGGAGCTGCTGCTCCGGCGGATCCGCGAGCTCGGCCTCAAGGAAGAAGAATACGGATTCTATATGGATCTCAGAAAATACGGTACCGTGCGGCATGCGGGCTTTGGCCTCGGCTTTGAGCGCATGGTGATGTACCTGACCGGCATCGGCAACATCCGCGACGTGCTTCCCTTCCCGCGGACCGTCAACAACTGCGACCTGTAAGGAGCAAGCGCATGCGCATCCTCTCCCTGGACATCGACCGCTTCGGCTGCTTCGAGGACAAACACCTGAACTTCAAAAAGGGGCTGAACATCGTGAACGGACCAGACGGCAGCGGGAAAACGACGCTGGCCGCCCTGCTTGCCGGCATGCTGTTCGGGCTTTCGGAAGAAGAGAAGCGGCAGTATTTCCCGGAGCCGTTTTCCGGCCGCTACAGCGCCCGGATGACGATCGAAACAGAAACGGGGAAATACCTGATCGCCCGCAGTTTCGCGGACGAGGGCGAGCTCTACGTGACGGATCTTACGAGCGGTGACGATCTTGCGGATCCGGCAGCCTTCCTGAAGGAACTGCTCGGCAGCGCCGGTCGGGAGGACGTGCTGCTCACGGACGCGCGCCTGATGATCGAAGACCCGGAAGAACGGGAGACGCGGCTCAGCGGCGCGCTCTACGATAATGCCGCGCACTTAAGCCTGCTCCGGCGGGAAAAGAACCGCCTCATGAAGGCGCTGCCCCGGGAACGAAAGGCGGCGGAAAAGGAGACGGCGGCCGTACCGGACAGCGCGGAAACAGCGCCTGCCGTTCCCGTGAAAAAGAAAGGCAGCGCAGGCGGGACCGTGCTCGTGATCCTCGGCCTGCTCATCGCCGCAGCCGGTGTTTTCTATTATTTCCGGGGACGGGTCCTTTTCCCGCTTCCGGACGGGATCGAATTCCTGATCCTCACGGTGCTCGGCGGCGCGGCGCTCTTGTTCCTGCTGCTTGGGATCGCGCTCCTCGCGATCCGGCGCGGACAGAAAAAACGCGAGACGGAAGCCGCGGTGAAGACGCCGGAAATGCCGGCGGCCCCCGTGAAGACGGAAGAAAAGCCGGAACCTGCGGCACCCGAAGAGATGAAAGAAGCAGAAGCGCTGCGGGCAAGGATCGCGGCGCTGGATAAAGAGATCGAAGCGCGGACGGCGGAAGAAGCCCGGCTGAACGCGGCACTCAGTGAACAGAAAGAAGAGGAAGTATCCGCGGACGCCGCGTTTCTTCCCGTGATCCTCGACGACGTTTTCCGCCACGCGGCGAAAGAGCGCGAACAGAAAGGCTTAGCAAGGCTCCGGAAACAGGACCGCCAGGTGATCCTGCTCCGGGTATCGGACGGCAGCGCCGTATAAAGGAGTAGATATGATCAGTGCGAACGGCATTACGCTGCGTTTCGGAAAGAAAGCCCTTTTCGAAGATGTCAGCATCAAATTTACGGAAGGCAACTGCTACGGCGTGATCGGCGCGAACGGCGCCGGGAAATCCACCTTCCTCAAGATCCTGTCCGGCCAGCTGGAGCCGACGCGCGGCAACGTGACCATCACGCCCGGCCAGCGGCTCTCCGTCCTGGAACAGGACCAGAACAAGTATGACAGGGAAGTCGTGCTGGATGCTGTCATGCAGGGCAACGCGCGGCTCTTCGAGATCATGCGCCTGAAGGACGAGATTTACGCCAAGGTCGATTTCACGGACGCGGACGGCGAGCGCGCGGCGGTGCTGGAGAATGAATTTGCCGAGATGAACGGCTGGGAAGCGGAGTCCGACGCGGCGTCGCTCTTAAACGGCCTCGGCGTCGAGACCGAGAAGCACGGCCTGTTCGTCGGCGACCTTTCCGGTTCCGACAAGGTCAAGGTGCTGCTTGCACGGGCGCTTTTCGGCAATCCCGACATCCTGCTCATGGACGAGCCGACCAACAACCTGGACCTGCTCGCCATCAGCTGGCTGGAAGAGTGGCTCATCAATTTCAACAATACCGTGATCGTGGTCTCCCACGACCGTTATTTCCTCAATAAGGTCTGCACGGCCATCGCCGACGTCGACTACAACCGGATCCAGCTCTACGCGGGCAACTATGATTTCTGGTACGAGTCCTCGCAGCTGATGATCCGCCAGATGAAGGAAGCGAACCGGAAGAAGGAAGAGAAGATCAAGGAACTGCAGGAATTCATCCAGCGCTTCTCCGCGAATGCCAGCAAATCCAAGCAGGCGACCTCCAGAAAGCGCGCGCTCGAAAAGATCGAGCTCGATGAGATCCGGCCGTCCTCCCGTAAATATCCCTACATCGATTTCCGTCCGGACCGGGAGATCGGCAACGACGTGCTGACGGTCGACAATATCTCCAAGACCGTGAACGGCGTCAAAGTGCTGGATCACGTCAGCTTTACGCTGAACAAGGGCGACAAGGTCGCGTTCGTCGGCAGCGGCGAGCTTGCCAAAACGACGCTCTTCAAGATCCTGATGGGCGAGCTCGAGCCGGACGAAGGCAGCTACAAATGGGGCGTTACGACCTCGCAGGCCTACTTCCCGCGGGACAATTCCGAGGAATTCAGACAGGACATCCGCATCTACGACTGGCTGCAGTCCTATTCGCCGGTCAAGGATATCACCTACGTGCGCGGCTTCCTCGGCCGGATGCTCTTCGCGGGCGAGGACGGCGAAAAGAAGCTGACGGTCCTTTCCGGCGGCGAGCGCGTGCGCTGCATGCTCTCGAAGATGATGATCTCCGGCGCGAACGTCCTCATCCTGGACGAGCCGACGAACCATCTGGACATGGAATCGATCACCGCCCTCAACCAGGGCCTGATCAAGTTCCCGAGCGTCGTGCTCTTTGCCTGCCGCGACCATCAGCTGACGGAAACGACGGCGAACCGCATCATCGAGCTGCTGCCCGGCGGCATGATCGACAAGATGTCCACTTACGACGAATATCTCGCGAGCGACGAAATGGCGATGAAACGCCAGGTCTACACCGCGTTTGAAAACGAGGAGGACGAAGAGGAGGAAGCATGAGCGGCCTGGTTCTGAAGCTCATCGCACTCGGGACGATGCTGATCGATCATATCGCGGCCTGCCTCAACCGGTCGGGACATTTTCCTCCGGGAAATTTCAGCGGCGCGATCATTGCGGACGGCGCGTTCTCTCTTTACTGGTTCATGCGCGCGGTCGGACGCATCGCCTTCCCG
>CADBQM010000336.1 GCA_902796795.1 uncultured Eubacteriales bacterium | reverse complement strand
GACGGCAGGTGGGTCATGCACCGGCTGCTGAACGGGGATGAAGAGCATCTGCATTTCGGTCCTGTTCCGACGCTCCTGAAGGTCCGCTTGCATCTGTACGATTAAAGCTGTTTTCAGAGGCCGGGAAGCCCGGTCCTATGTCAGAAAGCATAAAAGCCGGCAGCGAAAACGCTGCCGGCCTTTTTAGGTCCGTGTCCTGGAACTGCCGCTATGTGCAGCGCCGGAGTTTTATTCGTTTTCCTGCTTATTCTTCTTCCTGCGGAACAGGACCAGCAGAAGGAGCGTAACGATCACGACCGCGACACCGCCGATCGGGATCCACAGAGGGAACTTCCGTCCCGTCCCGGGCTCGGCGGGGGAGATGCTTTCTTCCGTCTCCGTCTCGGGAACGATGGTGCTGGGCGTGAGTTCGCGTTCCTGCACTTCAAATCCGGCATCCAAAACGTTCACCACGTAATCCGGCTCTGCTGCTTTTGCTTCTTCGGCGGTCTCGTTCTCGTCCACGATCCGCACGGCGATCTTGGAGATCCCGCCCTTTACGAACATATGGTCCGGAGCGTCTAAAGTCGCGCTTACGGTCTTCGGGGCCTTCAGTTTGCTGAACGGCTGCTCCGCGTATACGGTACCCTTATCCGGATCATAGAAAACGAGCTTGCCGGACCGTACGCCGGGACCGTCGAAGCCGGCGACCGCCGTCAGGGATTCATAGCTGTTCCGGTATTTGTGCTTGACCAGGACGTGGTAATCCTCGGCCTCTATCGTCACCGGATATTCGCTCATGACGTCTCCGACCGGGGAGTCCTCCAGGCGGATGCCGACGCGGGTGTCAAAGGGATAGGGGTAGCCGTCGGCATCGTACGGCAGCTTGACCGGGAAGCGGAAGTCCACGGTCTGGCCGGCGCCGATGCGGTCGGCGGACTCCAGCATCATCTCCCACCAGCGGTCATAGCCGTCACGGGAGTAGCAGTACAGCTTGTCGATCGCTTCAAGGCCGGTGTTTTTGACCGTGGCGTTCGCGTAAACGACTACACCGTCTTCGGTTACTTCATTTTCTGTATAGGCAGAGACGATCGTCGCATGACGGTTCGCGTCGCCGGCCTGGATATACAGGTCGCCGGTCGTTTCTTCATAGGGCATCGGGTCCATGAATGCGGCGTTGCTGCCGGCTTCGTTCGCGTAGGTGACCGGTTCCTTGGTCATGGCGTAGCGCTGCACGCTGTAGAGGATCACCGGGCGGCTGCTGCCGTAGGCGGCGGTAAAGTAGTTGACGTTCGAGAAAGCGTCGACTTCCGTGAGCTGGGTGTTGTACCAGCCATCGTTCTCCGAGTGGAGCAGGGCAACGGCATCCTGGGAGTACTGGCCGGAAGAGGTGCCGACGATCATGCAGTTCTTCCCGAGGTCACCGAAGATATTGTATTCCTCGGGAGGAAGGGTATCTTCCGGGGTGATCGCGGTCTCGCCGCTCTTCGGCAGTGCATAGATACGGTCGTCCTTCCGGTAGGTCAGGACCGTATTTCCCTGGTATTTCGCGAATCTTACGTTTGTGGCGCCTTCGGGCAGTGCTTCGGAAGCTGTGCTGCCGGAGGCCAGTTTCCCGTCCGGGGTCTTAACGGTATAAGCCAGATACGGCTCGTATTTCGAATCCGCCGCCGCGTCAAAAGAGAGGACCCGTCCGCGGACGGTCGTGAGCAGACGTTCGCTGTCCCACTCTTCGTTGATCCGGTTATAGCTTACGACGCGGAGCTCATGCTCGGCTTCCGCGGAAATGCCGGCGGGGTCGTTCAGCGGCTGCGTATAGTAGGCGATCGCGGGAACGAGCCGTCCCAGGTGATTGACCATAAAGGCCTTCGGCTCCGCCTGACGGCAGGTACTGTCCTGAGAGACCAGGTACTGGTCCGTAAAACTGCCGGAGGCGGCGTCGTAATGCGCGGTCGCAATGCCGCATTTCGCGGCGATGTCCGAAAAGCTGTCCTCGGCGCCGATGGGAGAAACGGCCTTCTCCCAGGCAAGATAGATCTCCTTATCCGATCTGCCGGCATAGAGGTTCGGACGGTAGTCCGGCAGTCCGGCATAGTTTTCTGACGTCCATACCGGCTTCGGCTCCGTCACACTGTCGGTGGCTTCCGAATAGACGGCGTACATCAGCGTTTCCCGGTTCCCCGGCGCGCGGCTGATGTCGTTCCCGATAAAAGTGATCAGGTATTCGCCGCTGTGCCCCGGGATCTCGCAGCACTGGATCTCGGACTCCGGGAATATATTGGAAGCCAGCCGGTGGGCATAGTGCTGGTTGATGCCGTTCTTCTCACTGTTTGCTTCGCCGGTGCGTTCGGAGGGACGGCTGACCTCCGTGCCGTACCAGACCGGTTCTTCGTTGATCTCGTTTCTTGCGACCGCATAGGTAGACGCGTAGTCGGCCGCCAGGATCGCGTCGAGCTTCTGCTGCAGGAGTTCCTCCGTACCGGCTTCGTTCGCATCGTCTTTTAACAGGTTGTGGGAGCCGCTGATGATGGTCCACTGGAAGAGCGTCCTGCCAAAGAGCTTCGCGCGGATGCCGAACTCGCCGCTCAGGATCACTTTCGTAAATTTCAGATCCGGGATGATCTGGCCGCCGACGGTAATGCCGCCCGCGCCGTAAACACCGGCGCTGAATACATTGGCTACGCCCAGGCCGGCGCCGACGTCGATGCGGAAGCGGCCTTCCAGCTCGATCTTGACAGAAGAATCGGGATTCTTTTCGGGATCGAAAGTCCAGGTCCAGGTGCCGTTGAGACCGCCCGTGATCCCCACGTCGATCACGATCATCTCATACTGCCAGGCGCCGCCGTAGGCAATGCCGTAGAAGACGTTGATGGTGCCGGTGACTTTCTGCGGATTCTTTTCATAGGAGATCGCGGACCCGCTTACGCTCCAGGCGGCGACCGGCTTTCCGCCGCCCATCCACTTGGTATCGTGTTCTTCGCAGAACTGCTTGTACATCTTTGCCTTGGAGATGTTTTCCGCGATCTTGTTCGTGGTCAGCGCTTCCTTCCAGAAATTGACGTCGCCGGAATTCGCGCCGAAACCGATGATCGTCCGGCCGTCCGCCGTGACCTTCGCGGTCACCGGGATCACAAACGGGAGCATCTTGAG
>CADBQM010000335.1 GCA_902796795.1 uncultured Eubacteriales bacterium | reverse complement strand
TCTTTCTTTCCGCAGTGATCTTGATGTTCCTGCATCTGTTCGGAGGTGAGCCGGCATGAAAAAGATGAATGGCTTTGCCAGGGCCTATTATACCCTGGAGGCGGCGCTGATCCTCCCGCTCATCTTTCTCCTTACGGCGGCGCTCATCTACCTCGGGTTCATGCTCCATGACCGCCTGGTTTTGAAGAGCCTGACAGCATCTTATGCGGAAGACGCGGCATACGCCGCCGGGGCTCCGGCGGACGGGGAAGGCCGGCTGGATCCGGAACGCTTTGCCGCCTCTTTTTCCGGACCGCTGGAGGGCGGCTTGTCTCCGGAAGAAGCAGCGGCAGCGTCCGCAGCGCTGAAAAAAGAAGCAGAAGGAAGAACGCTGATCTTTATGACGGCAGAAGCCTGCGTCTGCCAGGAAGGCCGGGAGATCGTCGCCTTTGTGCGCGGCAGCTTTCCCGTAAAGGCCGTCCGGCTGGTGACGGGAAGCACGGAAGAAGAGACGGCGGAAGCGCGCAGGGAGATCCCCCTGAAGGCCGGAGAACTGATCCGGATCGTGAGAGGAATATGGAAGAACGAAGAATAGAACTTCAGTGCACTTTTGATCTTACGGAAGAGGGCGGCAGGCGCTGCATCCGTTTTCCGCTGGCAGAAAATGTCCCTGCCCATGAGGTCCGGATGCTGACGGAAAACCGGATCCCCGGGATCCCGGCGGCGTTTGCGGCCGAGATCGACGGCGTTCGGTACTTAAGCTACGACGTTTCCGGCCTGGTCAGCCTGAAAACGGCGGAGGAGGCGGCAGAGCTGCCCGTCCTCCTCCGCGCGCTGATCTTTTCGATGGCCCGGACGTCGGACGCGCTTTCCGCCTATCTTCTGAAGCAGGAAGGGCTGCTGCTCCTGCCGGAGACGGTCTTTCTCCGGGAAGAGAGCGGCGAGGTCTTCTTCTGCTACCTGCCCGGGGAGCACGGAAGCGTACAGGAAGCGGTGGAGGCGCTTGCCGCATGGCTGATCCGCGTGATCTCATCCGAAAAACAGGAGGAGATCCTGCTGCTGTACGGCCTGTACCGAAAATCCCGAGAGGAGAACGTGACCCTGAAGACGCTCGCGGAATACTGGCAGCGGGAAGCCGGGGGAGACCGGCAGATGTTTTCCGCGTCCGGACCCGCGAAGGATCCCGCCATGACGGAAGCGGAAGAAGAAATCTTTGACGAATTATTCGGGATCGGTCCGGATCCGGCAGGAGACGAAGAAATAACGGAGGCGGCAGGAGCTCAGGAATACGCCGCTTCTTTCGGAGAAGGCGCAGACGTTTATGGCGATCCGGCGCTGCCTTATCCGGAGGAACAGGCAGAGGACGGCATCTACCCGGAGCTTTACGGGGAGGACGCCTTCCCGCCGGGCAGTCCGGTCCCGAAAGGAAGCGGGAAGCCCCGGCTGAAAAGCCGCCTGAAACCTTACCTTTTTGAGCTGGTCCTGGGGGCCCTGATGCTGGCCGCTGTCCTTTACTTTCTGCTGACATAAACTTGAACGCAGGCAGGAATTGTGGTATTCTGTATCGGTATTAAACTGTCTGAAGGAGTACCGATGGATAACTGCATTTTCTGCCGGATCATTGCCGGCGAGATCCCTTCGATGCGCGTCTACGAAGACGACTGCTGCATCGCGATGCTGGACATCAATCCCGCAGGCCCGGGCCATACACTGATCCTGCCGAAACAGCATTTTCAGGATATTACGGCGGTGGACGACGCGACGGTCGGCCATCTGTTTTCCGTTGCCCGGAAGATCGGGATGCGGGCGGAGTTCCGCCTGAATGCCGACGGCTTTAATATCGTACAGAACAACGGCGCCGCTGCCGGCCAGACGGTGCCGCATTTTCATATCCATGTGATCCCGCGCTTCAGCGAAGGCCCGGACATGGTGTCCTGGACGCCGACCGAGCCCGCCGACGGCGTGCTGCAGGCGGTCCTTGAAAAGCTGACCGCGGAGGAAGACGCATGAGAAGAGCATACAATCGGAGCGGTCTCGGGATCGTTGCGCTTTACGGCATCTTCAGCATCGCGTCAACGGTCCTGCTCGGCCTGTTCGCGGGCGTCGGGATCGGGATCCGCATCACCCAGAACCTGAACATCTTTGAGCTGATCGCGGACAGCGGCATCTTTGCCTTCTCCGAGATCCTGCGGTACATTTACGAGGATCCGTTGATCAGCATTTTTGTGATGGCCGGCATGGTGGCAGGCTCCGCGGCGGGCATGCTGATCGGCATTCCGATCATGCGGAAGATCCTGCCGAAGGAGAATCCGAAGCCGATCGAAGACCGGAAGCTTACCGGTCCGGAATTCCTGCGCATCATCCTGATGGCCTTCGGTCTCTGGGGCGTCGGTGTTGCCATCGGCAACCTCCCGGCTTTCCTCGGCTATGACGTTGCCAACCCGCTTTTAGAGAATGCCGGGAACGCGCTGATCTTCTATCTGATCTACGCGGTCGTCGGCGCGCCGATCCTGGAGGAGCTGGCGTTCCGGAAATATCTGATCAACGCGCTGCATCCATACGGCAGTGTGCCGGCGGCCTTTGTTTCCGCAACGTTGTTTGGCCTGATGCACGGCAATGCGGCACAGTTCCTGCTGGCGTTTTCACTCGGTATGCTGCTCGGGACCGTCTACCAGAAGACCGGCCGGGTGATCTACACGATCTGCCTGCATTTCATGATCAATCTGTTCGGCACGCTTCCGGATTTCCTGATGCTGGTGAACATTGACATTACGACTGTCTGGTATATCGTCTTCGGCGTGCTGACCGCAGCCGGCGTGGTCACGGTGATCCTTTCGCGGAAATGGGAGTTCCTGAAGCTGGACCGCCCCGTCCTTCCGGATGCGAACCGGCAGGCCTTCCGGAACCCCGGCATGCTGATCGCGCTGATCGGCGGCCTGGTGCTTGTCGCGGGCTATGAACTTCTCAACCTGGTGAACTTCCTGATGGGCGGCTATGAGCTCGGCGTGATGATCCGCCTGCTCCCGCTCGCGCTTGCCATCCTCACAGTGATCCTCGTGATGACGACCGTCGGCCGCCACACGGATCCTTACGTACCGGAAACCGGCGCGGAGGAGTATCCGCCGTATGTACCCGCGGGATACCCGCCGTACAGACCGGAGGGATATCCGGGTGCTTATGGTGTGCAGGCTCCGGCCGCGAACGTCGTGCAGCCGCAGCCCGCGCCTGCGAACGTGGTGCAGCCGCAGCCCGCGCCCACGAACGTCGTGCAGCCGCAGCCCGCGCCCACGAACGTCGTGCAGCCGCAGGCACCGGAGGGCCCTTCACAGTAATGATCAGAAAAGCCGTACGGGAAGATCTTCCCGCGCTTCTTGAACTTTATGAAGCGGCGCGCGCGTTCATGCGCGCAAACGGAAATCCCATGCAGTGGGGCACGAACCGGCCTTCGCGAACCCTGATCGAAGAGGACATCCGCCTCGGACGCGGCTATGTGGTCGAGGAGGACGGACATATCGGCGGCGCCTTTGCCCTGATCTTCGGGATCGAGCCCACGTATCTTGACATCGACGGCGCCTGGCCGGACGACGCCCCCTATGTAACGATCCACCGGATCGCGGGGGACGGCAGCATCCGCGGCGTGATGGAACGCTGCCTGCATTTCACGGAAGCGCTGGTGCGGCAGGAACGGCTCCGGGATCCTTCCCGGGAAGACCTGCCCGAAAGCATCCGGATCGATACGCACGCCGACAACCGCGTCATGCGGCACATCCTGGAAAAGCAAGGCTTCCGCTATTGCGGCATTATCATCGTGGATGACGGGACTCCGCGTCTCGCCTTCCAGCGGAACATAAGAAAGGAACAAAGAATGTACAGCTACAAAACACATGGCACCTGCTCACAGCAGATCCTCTTTGACGTCGTAGACAACAAGCTCCGGAACGTGCAGTTCATTTCCGGCTGCCACGGGAACACCCAGGGCGTTGCGGCGCTCGTGGAAGGCATGGACGTTGACGAAGTCGTCCGCCGTCTCAAAGGCATCGACTGCCACGGCAAGGGCACTTCCTGCCCGGACCAGCTCGCGACCGCGCTGCTTCAGTATAAAGAAGGTATCCTGACGGCATGAGCAAAAAGATCGTTCTGACCGGCGGCGGCACCGCCGGCCATGTTACGCCGAATCTGGCGCTGCTGCCGGGCCTTTACGCCCGGGGCTTTGAGGTGCGTTATATCGGCTCCAAGAGCGGAATGGAGCAGGAGCTGATCGAGAACGCGGGCGTCCCTTATGACGGGATCTCCACCGGGAAGTTCCGCCGCTACTTAAGCTTCAAGAACGTCACGGACGTCGGCCGCGTACTGAAGGGCCTTTCCGAAGCGAAAAAGCTTTTAAAGGAATATCAGCCGGACGTCGTCTTCTCCAAGGGCGGCTTTGTTTCCGTCCCGGTCGTGCGCGCCGCGAAGAAGCTCCATATCCCGGTCATCATCCATGAGTCGGACATGACGCCGGGGCTTGCAAACAAGCTCTGTTATTCCGCGGCGTCCAAAGTCTGCTGCAATTTCCCGGAGACGGTCGAACTGCTGCCGGAAGGCAAGGCGGTCCTGTCCGGGTCGCCGATCCGCGCGGAACTGCTTTCCGGTTCCCGGGAAGCCGGCCTGGCCTTTGCGGGGCTCTCCGGTGAAAAGCCGGTCCTTCTGATGATCGGCGGAAGCTCCGGCGCGCGCCGCCTGAACGAAGTGCTGCGCGAGGCGCTGCCCAGGCTGCTGCCGGACTTTGACGTGATCCACCTCTGCGGGAAGGGGAACCTGAGCGATACGCTTGGTAAGACGCCCGGCTACCGCCAGTACGAGTATATCAGCGAGGAGCTGAAAGACCTGTTCGCGGCCGCGGACATCGTCTTCTCCCGCGCAGGCGCGAACGCGATCTGCGAACTGCTTGCGCTGAGGAAGCCCAATCTCCTGGTGCCGCTTTCCAAAGCCGTCAGCCGCGGCGACCAGATCCTGAATGCCCGCTCCTTTGAGAAGCAGGGCTATTCGGTCGTGATCGAAGAGGAAGAACTGAACGCCGAAGTCCTTTCGGAAGCGCTGCATACGCTTTACAAAGAGCGCGATAAATACATCCGCAGGATGGAAGAGAGCAGTGAAAAGAACGGCGTGGATACGATCCTCTCTCTCATCGACGAACTGACAAAGACCTCATGAAAGACCCGGGGAAAAGCGATCCGCGTTCGAAGTCTTTCTGATCTTTTTCTGCTGCCCCGGGAGTATGTCCTCGGGGCAGTTTTTGCACGAAAAGCCCGGCCTGCCGGGAACGTAAAAGGAAGCGCAGCATGTCATTAACGCTTTTATACGGTTCTTCCGTTTCCTTACGCACGGAGCAGCTCTGCCGGGAGCTGATCCGGTCTTCGCTTGCCTTTCCGGAACGCTCTTTTATCATGCTCGTTCCGGAGCAGGCTTCCCTTTCCGCGCAGCAGGACCTCGTCCGGCTGCATCCCAGGCATGCGCTGACCAACGTCGACGTCCTGACCTTCAACCGCCTGGCCTACCGTGTTTTTGAAGACCTCGCGGAGCCTGGGAAGCACATGATCGACGACAGCGGCAAGATGATGCTCCTGCGCCTGGTCTTGGAACAGCAGAAGGACCGGCTGAAAGTCCTGAAGCGTTCGCTCGGCAAGCCCGGCTTTACGGATGAAGTCAAGTCGGTGATCACCGAGCTCGCGGAATACAATATCAGCGCGGCGGAGCTTGAGGAACAGCTGCCGCGGCTTATGGGCCATCCGGCACTCTACGATAAGCTGAAGGATCTCTCGGTCCTCTATACGGAATTCATGCACGTGCTGCATGAGAATTACGAGATGGCGGAAGAGCGGACGACGCGGCTCGCCGCCCGCATTCCCGACTGGGGGAAGACGGCGGACACCTGCTTCTATCTGGACGGTTTTACCGGATTTACGCCGCCGCAGTACGCGGTACTGAAGCGGCTGCTGGAAAAGAGCCCCGAAGTCGCCGTCGGCATCACGCTCGGCGAGGGCGAAAGGGCGGAAGACCACGAAAATGAAGACGCGCTCTTCTACATGAGCGCGCACATGGCGTCGCAGCTGAAAGAACTGGCGATCCGGAGCAGCGTACCGTACCGGGAGCTTCAGGCGGAAGGCCCGGAAAAACGCACAGCGGCTGACGGACGCTTTTCGGCGGAGACCCTGCATCTGGAACGCGCGATTTACCGTTATCCGGCAAGACCGTTCCCGGAAAAGACCGACCGGGTGCGGATCGTCCGCGCGGCAAACCGCCGGGAAGAAGTGGAAGCGGTCCTGAAGGAGGTCCTTAGTGCCGTCCGCGAAGGCCTGTCCTTCCGCGACATGGCGATCATCACCGGCGACGTGGAAGGCTTCCGCGAAGAGATCGAGACCGCTTTCGGTCGGGCGGATGTCCCCTATTTTATCGATGCTTCCCGCGGGCTTTCCGGCCACCCGTTGATCCTGCTCGTTACGGAGGCGCTCCGGACGGTGGAGGAGGACTTCAGCTTTGATTCGTTTTTTGCCTGCGCGAAGAATCCGCTCGTTTCCGCCGCGCTGTCCCGCGGCATGGACGGCAGCGAATTTGCGCCTTACGAACGAATCTGTGAACTGGAAAATTATGCGCTCGCCCTCGGGATCCGCGGACGGAGCGCCTATACAAAAGAGTTTACCCGGCGTTACCGCGGCTTTTCGGAGATCCGGCTGCCGGCGGTCAACGAAACGAGGGCGCGGCTCAGCGCGCCGCTCCTTGCGCTTGCCGACACGCTGAAAGAGAAAAATACAAACGTCCGCGGCATGCTGACCGCACTGTATCAGTTCCTGGTCACGCTGCACGCGGAGGAAGAACTGAAGCGCCTGGCCGACGCCTTCCGCGCGGAAGGGGAAAGCGAGCTCGCCCGTGAATACGAAGGCGCGTTTCCGCAGCTCATCCGGCTGTTTGAAAGCATGGAAGCGATCCTTGGGGACGAGGTCCTGCCGCTCGAGACCTTTACGGAGACCCTGTCCGCCGGGCTTTCACGGCTCACCGTCGGCCTGGTCCCGCCGACGCTCGACCGGCTCGTGATCGGCGACCTCAAGCGGACCCGTCTCGGGAAGATCCGCCGCCTGTTCATCCTCGGGGCAAACGACGGCGTGCTGCCGCCCGTGAAGGCGGACGGCGGGCTCTTAAGCGAGGCCGACCGCATGCTCCTTTCCGAAAACGAGATGCAGCTTGCGCCGACCGCGCGCGAAGACAGCTTTACGATGCAGTTCTATCTGTACCTGCTGCTGACGAAGCCGATGGAGCGGCTGTACTTAAGTTACGCGGCCGGGGACGAAAGCGGCCGGCTGCTTGCCGCAAGCCCGCTGATCGAAGACCTGAAGGCGCTCTTCCCGGCACTTGTGACCGAAAAAGCGGCGCCGGGGATCCTGAGTGAAAAAAGCGGGCTTCTGCCGCTCTCAGACGCGCTCCGGACGCTGTATGAGGACGGGGAGGCGCCGGATGACATGAGTGCCGCGCTCTACCGCCGCCTGAAGGAAGGCAGCGGGGCGAAGGAAGGCGCATGCACGAGGGAAGACGCCGCTTTTCCTGCGGCAGATCCGCTGCTTGTCTCCGAGCGCGGCTTCCTCTACCGCTATCACCGGGAAGCCCTTTCGGAAGAGACGGCCCGCCGCCTGTTCCGGGAGACCCTGAACGGTTCGGTCACAAAGCTGGAAAAATACGCCGGCTGCGCGTACGCGCACTTCTTAAACTACGGCCTCCGGCTGCTCCCGCGCGAAAAGTATCTGCTGGAGGCGGCGGACTACGGCAACCTGTTCCATAACAGCATCAACCGCTTCTTTGAAAAACTGAAACTGAGGGGCCTGTCCTTCCACGGGCTTGATGAAGAGACCAAGACTGTGCTTGTGCAGGAGAGCGTCGCCGAGATCACGGAGGAATACGGCAACGCGATCTTAAAAGACAGCGCCAGGAACAGCTATCTTGTCGAACGCGTCCGGCGGCTGACGGACCGGACGCTCTTCGCGCTCACGAAGCAGTGGGAGAGCGGCGGCTATACCGAAACGGAATCCGAAGTGCCCTTCGGTCCACGGGACGGGATCCCGGCGCTGACGCTCCCGCTCGGCGAGGGACTGCGGCTCTCGCTGGAAGGGCGGATCGACCGGCTCGACCACGTTACGAAGGACGGCGTCACCTACGTCAAAGTCATCGATTACAAATCCAGCCAGAAGGAGCTGGATCCGACCCGGATCTACTACGGACTGCAGCTGCAGCTGCTCATTTATCTGAAGGCGGCCGGCGAGCTCATGAAAAAGTGGGATCCCGGCAGCGAGATCATCCCCGCCGGCATCTACTATTACACGATCAGCGACCCCATCGTGGAGCCGAAGGAAAACAAAACGGCCGAAGAGCAGATCCTGGAAAAGCTCCGGCTGCATGGCTACACCAACATGGAAGGGGAAAGCCTTACACTCCTGGACCGTGCGGCGGTGGAGGAGCGGACCGGGTCCACGGTCGCGATCGGCGTCAAGGTCAACAAGGACGGGTCGCTCTATAAGAGCGGACGGCTGATGGACAGTGAAACACTGTCCCGCTTTTCCGATTATGCGGTGGAAAAGGCCCGCCAGCTGTCTTCGGAACTGATCCGCGGAAACATCGAGATCGATCCCTACGAATACGGGAACTACAGCAGCTGTACCTATTGCGAATTCCGGAGCGTCTGCGGCTTCGACCGGCGCGTCGAAGGCTTCAGGCCGCGGCTGCTTGCAAAGAAGACGGCAGAAGATATCAAAGGAGCGTAAAGATGGCATTCCAGTTGACAGAAGAACAGCAGAGCGTGATCGATTTCCGGAACGGAAGTCTGCTGGTCTCTGCGGCCGCGGGCAGCGGCAAGACGGCGGTGC
>CADBQM010000334.1 GCA_902796795.1 uncultured Eubacteriales bacterium | reverse complement strand
TCCGAGGCGTCGTTGATCGTCTGCTGGATCCGCTGATTGATCTTGTCAAAATCGTTCTGGTTCATGGGTGAAGATGGATCCTTCCCTTTCTGTCTTTCAGGACAAAAGCTTCAGTCTTTCTTCTACCTGGTCGAGCATGGTCTGGTACTTTTCGCGCTTTTCCTGCTCCTCGTGGATCTTCTTCTCCGGGGCGCGTTCCGTAAAGCGTGGATTGTTCAGCATGCCGTCCGAGCGCTTCAGTTCTGAGAGCAGGCGTTCCTTTTCCTTATTCAGGCGCGCGCGTTCCTTCTCAAGATCCAGAAGTTCCTCCAGCGGCAGGTAGGCCTGCGCGGCGGCCGTGAGGCACGAGACCGCGGATTCGGGGATCTCTTCCGTCTTTTCGGCGAGCACGGTCACGTTCGAAGCGTAGCTCAGCACACGGAAGAAGCTCTCGGAGCGGAGGAAGATCTTCCGGGTCGCTTCGTCCTTCGCAACGACGTAGACCTGGGCCTTCCTTCCCGGAGGCACTTCCATGCCGGTCCTGACGGCACGGATCTCGCGCACCAGGTCCTTGATCTTTTCGACCGCGTCCTCTTCCGCAGGGAAGTCGAGCGCCGGATCATAGACCGGCCAGGCGCTTCGCATGATCGTCTTCTCTTCGTCCTGCAGCGTCGTGAAGATCTCCTCGGTAACGAAGGGAATATAGGGATGCAGGAGCTTCAGGACCGTGACCAGGACCTTTTTCAGCGTAAAGACCGCGGCGTTCCTGGTGACGGCGTCTTCCTCGCGGAGGCGGGGCTTCACCATCTCGATGTACCAGTCGCAGAACTCGTCCCAGGCAAAATCATAGACCTTGGAGAGCGCGATGCCGAGCTCGTATCGGTCGAGGTTCTCGGTCACTTCCTTCGCAAGGCGGTTCGCACGGCTTAAGATCCAGCGGTCTTCGATCGCGAGGTCTTCCGTCCGCACTTCGGCCGCATCCGCCTTTTCCAGGTTCATCATGATAAAGCGGGCGGCGTTCCAGATCTTGTTCGCAAAGTTCCGGCAGGCCTCGACGCGTTCATAATAGAAACGCATGTCGTTGCCCGGCGCGTTGCCCACAAGGAGCGACATACGGAGCGCGTCGGCGCCGTAGCGGTCGATCACTTCCAGCGGGTCGATGCCGTTCCCGAGGGATTTCGACATCTTGCGGCCTTCGCTGTCCCGGACCAGGCCGTGGATATAGACCGTATGGAACGGTTCCTTCCCGGTATAGGCCAGGCCGGAGAAGATCATACGGCTTACCCAGAAGCCGATGATGTCATAACCGGTGACGAGCGTATCGGTCGGATAGAAATATTTCAGGTCTTCCGTCTCTTCCGGCCAGCCGAGCGTCGAGAACGGCCAGAGCGCGCTGGAGAACCAGGTGTCGAGCGTATCCGGATCCTGTGTGAGATGCGTGCTCCCGCACTTCGGGCAGACAGCGGGCGCCGACTTTTCCACGATCGTTTCGCCGCAGTCTTCGCAGTACCAGGCCGGGATCCGGTGTCCCCACCAGAGCTGGCGGCTGATGCACCAGTCGCGGGTATTGTTCATCCAGTTGAGATAGGTCTTCTTGAAGCGCTCCGGCACGAAACGGATGCGGTCTTCTTCCACCGCGCGGATCGCAGGCTCCGCAAGCGGCTGCATGCGCACGAACCACTGCTTTGAGACCATCGGCTCGATCACATGGTGGCAGCGGTAGCAGACGCCGACGTCGTGCTGGATCTCTTCCGTCTCCTTCAGGTAGCCGCCGGCTTCCAGGTCCTTCAGGATCTCTTTTCTGGCTTCGAGCGCGGGAAGGCCTGCGTATTTGCCGCAGTCGAGCACTTCCGGCTCGCCCTCTGCCGCACGGCCGCTCTCCAAAAGCTCCTGTGCTTCGCGCACATCATCTGCACCGCACATCCGACCGTCATAGGTCAGGATGCGCACGCGGGGCAGATTGTGCCGGTTGCCGACTTCAAAGTCGTTCGGGTCGTGTGCCGGCGTGATCTTCACGACGCCGGTCCCCTTTTCCATATCCGCGTGTTCGTCGAACACGACCGGGATCTCCTTGTTGAGGAGCGGCAGGACGGCATGGCAGCCCTTCAGATGGCTGTAGCGCGGATCCTCCGGATTGACCGCGACGGCGGTATCGCCGAGCATGGTCTCCGGCCGGGTCGTCGCAAGCTCCAGCATCTCACCGGTCTCTTTCACCGGGTACAGCAGGTGCCAGAATTTGCCGGGCTTGGATTCATATTCCACTTCCGCGTCGGAGATCGAGGTGTTGCAGTAGGGACACCAGTTGACCATCCGGTTGCCGCGGTAGATCAGTCCCTCGTCGTAGAGCTTCTTGAAAACGGTCAGGACTGCTTCGGAGCAGCCTTCGTCCATCGTAAAGCGCTCCCGGCTCCAGTCGCAGCTGGAACCGAGCTTTTTCAGCTGGCTCACGATCCGGTTGCCGTATTTATCCTTCCAGTCAAAAGCACGCTTTAAAAAGCCCTCGCGTCCGAGCATCTCCTTGGTGAGTCCCTCTTCGCGCATGGCTTCGACGACCTTTGCCTCCGTCGCGATCGACGCATGGTCCGTGCCGGGTACCCAGAGGGCCTCATAGCCCTGCATCCGCCGGTAGCGGATCAGGATATCCTGCAGCGTTTCGTCCATCGCATGACCCATGTGCAGCTGGCCGGTGATATTCGGCGGCGGCATCACGATGGTATAGGGCTTTTTCTCCGGGTCCGGACGGGCGCCGAAATAACCTTCCTGTTCCCAGGTATGATAGATCCGGTCCTCGATCGCGGAGGCGTCATAGGTTTTCTCAAGTTCCTTCATACTTACTCCAGCATGCTCCTGTATTCTTCTTTGATCGCCGCGGTATAGCCCGCGAGCGCTTCCTTTATCTTTTCCGGGTCTTTCAGGAAGATCTGCATCACTTCCGCATTCCGGATGCGGTCCTTCAGGCGGCTCTCCCGGTTCCAGTAATCCTGCTGCCACTCGGAAAGCCGCGTATCCGGCACCTTCGAAAAATAGACCGGGGGCAGTTCACTGCCCGAAAGGACAGAAATGTCGTACATCTTCTTCAGGATCCGGTCCGACTTTGTCTGTTCATAAATCGGCGCCAGCGTCTGGAAAGCCCGGTCAAAACGGCAGAGCCTTCCGTAACAGTCCGCCATGGACTCCCGGACACCAAGGTAGAACTCGCTGCTCATCCTCCCGTCCCGGGGCTCCCTGAGCAGCGTCCGGTAATAACGGATCGCCGCGTAATAGCGCTTCCGTTCGGCCAGTCCGTCCGCTTTCATACGGACCCGTTCCGGTCCGTTCGTCTTCCGGCGCTTCATGAGCGCCCGCGAGAACTGGGCGATCTCCGGCTCCGTATAGTAACCGACTTCGGAGAGCAGCATGACCAGCGTCGCGTCCAGGTCCGAAGCCGTCGTATGGAAGCGTTCGATCTTGTCCGCGATCTCCGGCATGGATAGACCGTTCCTGATAAAATCAATAAGCCGATCGCCGATAAAATCATCGCCGATCAGCATCAGATTATTATAGATATAATAGCAAAGCTCCTCGATCGTGTAAATACGAAGATCGAGCTCTTCGATCTCAAACGGCAGCTCTGCTTCTTTTCCGCATAACAGATATCTTCCCATTCTGCTGCCCCTTGTCAACCGACATTAAAGTTTCTCCGGACGACCGTGTCCCCCGCCGGAAAGAATTCCCCAAAGCCCTTGTCCTTCAATACAACGCTGAAGTTGTCTTCGGAATGGAATTCGACGGACACGCCGATCCTGGTGAGCTTGCTGCCGCGCTTTGTGAACTCGTGCAGCGGGATCTCCAGGTCGACCGGCGCTTTTTCCCCGAGCTTTTTCACTTTAAGCTTCAGGGTCTCCGCCTGGTCGGGAATGATGTCGAACGAAGTCTTGCATTCGTACCAGTTCTGCCCGATCTCGGAGATCATGAGCGTACGTTCCCGGACGCCTTTCACGACGTCCATGCTGATATCCACGCTGATCCGCCCTTCGCACATGATGCGGTAAGGATAGGCGGAAGTCTCGCGCATCCGGTCGAGCGCCGCGTAGACCGCGCCTTTCGCGAAAAGGTTCTCGACAAAGAAGACCCGCCGGCGTTCGCAGAGCGTCTTTAAAAAGCCGCTGCCCCAGCGCTGGCAATGGTCCATGCCGCTGCCGGAAAGGTAGGCGGACGAGACCAGCTTCTTCTTCAGCATCCGGTCCACGCAGGAAGTCATGATGGAATCCGCCATCCGGCAGCCTGCCTGGGAATCCAGGATATCGAGCGAGAAGCCTTCCTCCAGGAAAGTGCGCTCCGCATGCGCGATGTTCGGCTGCATGCCGCGTAAGAGGTTCATCTCATAATAGTTCAGTCCGTCGCCGGAGAGGTCGAAAAGCACCGCGACGTTGGAGCGGAGCTCCCGGCTGCGGCTCAGGATAAA
This sequence comes from uncultured Eubacteriales bacterium, assembly GCA_902796795.1. GTDB lineage: Bacteria > Bacillota > Clostridia > Lachnospirales > Lachnospiraceae > UBA1267. The sequence continues at coordinate 5,138 of CADBQM010000334.1, read as the reverse complement.
ATAGAGCCAGCTTTCGGTATGGCTGACGATATGGACGCGCTTCCTTTCGATACCGATCGCCTTCATGGCGCGGATCAGGGCGTCCAGCACAGTACCGGAAAGGACCTGGACCGTAAAGGTGATCTCACGGATCGTTTTTTTGCCGCTTTCCTTATAAAGGACTTTCAGGGTCTCCTGCAGGAAACGCTGGAGCAGCTCTTCCGCGCTGTAGCGGACGCCTTCAAAGCTTGCGAAGCCGCTGTGCTCCGTGAGCCGGAGCAGCTTGTCGACGATCGAACCGCCCCCGAGCAGCGCCGTCTCGTAGGCTTCCTGCCCGACGATCCAGCTGTCCTCTCCCTTTTTCTTGCAGATCGCGTTCCGGATCAGATAAGGATTTTCTTCATCGGAAAAGACGAGGTCCTTCGGTTCCTCGTTATCGTCCGTATGGTAGCTGATCCGGCAGTGATCCGCACAGAGATCATACCCGACGATCAGTCCGTTTTCTTTTCCGTCGTTCATCATTCCTTATCCTGAAAGATCTCCGTGATCATCGCGTCCCTTAAGAGCTGCGCGTAGACGAGCTCGGCGACTTCCTTCGGATCCCGGTTGTTTACATAGGTCTCCAGCTGCTGCACGGCCTCGTAGCGACTGTCCCTGCGCTCCGGCTTATTCGCGCGGAGCACGATCTCGCCTTCCACCTCCACCGTGCTGCCGTCCTTCTTCCGGACGGTGCAGTAATATTTCAGCCATTCCTGGCGGTACAGGATGACCGAGCGCGTAAAGACGCCCGGATAGACTTCCTTCAGCGTGCGGTGCAGGTATTTCCGCACCGGCAGGACCGTCCCCACGATCGATACCTGCTCCGCTTCCGGATCGCGGTATTCGACGTAGGCGCGCCCTTCCAGTTCCTCCGGGATCTCCACGTTTCCCTGGAAAGCGGCAAAGCAGCCGAGGACGGTGCTGTCCTCGACGCAGCGCGTCAGGAGTTCCGTCGTGAGTGCGCGTTCATCCTCGGAGAGCGTCCCGACGTGTTCGGAAAAATAAGAAAGCAGTGCATATGCCGCCACTTTGGGCAGCCGCAGTACGTTCTTTTTCAGTTCCTCTTTCACCCGCTCCGAAAGGTGCCGTTTTTCAATGAAGTACTGATGGCTCTTCAGTACGAGGCAGGCGCGGATGAGGTCGTCGTCCGGCCGGTGCTCCTGCAGCAGTGCCTCGAACAGATAATCCGTATCCCGAAGCTTATCGGTATAGAAGCACTGGGTAAACACACGTTCCGTAAGGTCACGCACCGGGAGATGCCGTTTGCGTACGGCTTTTAAGAGACGCACCATCTCCTTCGTCGGTCCCTGATAATAGGCCGAAAGGAAATTCAGCACCGGCGCGGAAGCTTCGGTATTCCGGAAGAGCTTCAGGCAGGCCGCGATGAGCGTCCGGTCCCCCTGCAGCACCGCCTGCTTCATCATCTGCTCCGTGAGAAGCTCAAGTGAAGGCAGGGAAAGGCCGGGATCGCCGTATTCCAGCACCCGCTGGAAAGCGGAGGGATAATGCCCGTGCGTGACGAGAAGCTCCGTGAGCTTCAGGCGGTAAGCCATGGACAGCCGCGCGTAATCCGCTTCCATCAGGAACTCGGAAAGATCCACGCGCTGCATCGCGCCGCCGGACAGCAGGTCGATCGCGGCTTCATAAAGCCTTGCGCGGAAGAAAGGCTCCACGCGCCGGTTCCGGATCAGTTCCGAGATGGCGATAAAATCCTCCTCGGAAAGCGTGCCTGTACCGGAAAGGATGCGGTCGGTCTCCGGCAGGCGGATCAGCAGCTGGTCCTCCGGGATCAGCCGGAGGCACTTCTCCTCCAGGCCGGCATCGTCGAAAAAGACCGCCGTTTTCATCAGGTCCGGATCCGCAAAACGTCTGCCGGAGGCATCCTCGAAGAGAAGGATCGCGTTCTCCGAAAAGACCGGGGTCAGTGCGACGCCCGAAATGACCGGCGAAGCACTCTCCCTGGAAAGCTGCGGATAGTGGATGATGAGGCGCTGGGCGCCTGCCTTCTCCGTACGGACTTCATATAAATGGAACAAGGACGCCATCCCCGCGGCGTTGTCCGCCGTCAGCGCTTCTTCCGAAAGCACCATACGGTATGCCGGGATCAGGGATCTTTCGTATTCACTGAGCTGGATCTTCTTCATGACGAAGGGGGCAAGTCCTGCTTCGTACAGGGAGAAGATCTCCGGGTCGTCGCGGTACGCGCCTGCAGCGTTGCCGTACAGCAGCACCGGCCGGATCTGGCGGCCTTCTTCGTATTCACCGAAGTACTGCATGACCGCGCGCGGGAGCGGTTCCCGCATTTCTAGAGGCGTGCTCGCGAGATAGTATTCGTAAAGGCCATCCATCCGGACGCCGCGCTTCACGGCTTCGCTGTACCAGTAATAATAGCGGCGGCCGTAGGCTTTCTGCTGCAGGAACACGTTCACGATCGCCTGTACGAGCTCAAAAGAGCCGAAGCGTTTATAAGCGGTCCGGAGCACCAGCATATAGAGCGGGACCAGCTTCTGGTTCTTCAGCTCGCCGGAAAGCACTTCGAACAGGCGCTCTTCCGTCAGGATGCCGTTGCGGATCCCGAAAAGCAGGCTCCTGAGTTCGAACTCCGTGATCAGGTCCGTCGTCAGTTCTTCCTTCTTCCAGAGCGCACACATCTCAAGCAGGAAGACGGGCGAAGTGATGCCCTTGTCAAAGGTCTGCCGGAGGAACGCGGCGGCGCGCATGGGATAAGCGTCAAACTCCGCCGAAGTACGGTACAGCAGGAGGTGCATCAACGGTGAAGTAACGCCGTCGGCAAAGTACTTCGCGATCAGCTTTTCCGAAACGGTCTTCCGCTCCTGGTCGTTCTGCACCGTTCCGACCAGGTTCAGGAACAGGCAGTAAACGTCTTTCTTTTCAAGACGTTCCTTCTGGACCTGGTCCTGCAGCGAGATCAGGGTCCCGCGCGCGATCGAAAGATTCCCTTCCGCGATATGATGATAAGCATAAAGCAGCCGGGTCATCACGTCCTGCGGATAGGCTTCTGTCAGCGCCCGGATCTCCTCCTCGTTCTTTTCCCTGACGGCGGGAAAATCACGGCTCATCTCGAGGTTCAGGTAAGCCCGGAGGAGCTTCAGCTGTTTTTTCTTTTCCCGGCTCCTTATGCTGTCCCGTTTTTCCGGGAGCTCCGCGTTCCGGAAGAACGTATTTTCTTCTGTTTCCTCCGGCAGCGGATATCCTTCATAGATCAGGAAGTTCCGGAGGGCATCCTCCGCGCGGAGGGTCGTGAAAAAGCTCTTATAAGCGCCCTGCTCCTTCAGCGTCTGCATGAAGGAAAGCTGCGGAAAGTCTTTCCTGCCGAAGCGGTAGACCGCTTCCTTCGGGTCTTCCCGGTACAGCCGGTACAGTTCTTCTACGGAAGTGATCCTTGTTTCCGCCTCGGTGCGGTCGGCGCCGATCCGGAAGCGATACGGCAGGACGGCTTCTCCGCCGTTATAAAGGATCACGATCTCCCCGGCAAGGACGTCCTCTTCCCGAAGCCCGCCCGTGTTCACGTCGACGGAAAGCTTCACGCTGCGCGCGACCGTGAGCGGCCGTGAGATCCGGATCCGCGGTTCATCGGCCGTCGGGAAAAGATGCAGCGGCACCATGTTCGCGGAAGAGACCGTCACGTCGATCGAAAGCTTTTTCCCCGGCTGCAGGGTCATGGAAAGCTCCGCCGGATTCAGGACGATCTCCGGCTTCCTGTATTCGATTGTCCCTGCGGCAAGCTGCCGGACTCTGACTTTCATCTTCTTTCCTTAATTTCCGAAATAACTCCGCGCGCCGATCACGAACAGGGCGATCAGCGCAGTCAGTACGATAATGCCGAGGACGATCCCGCGTCCTTCCATATAGTGACGGATCTTGCCGCGGTTCCTGTAACCGAGGCAGCCGAAAATGATCGCGAGGATCGAGGAGACGAACGCGCCGAACAGGATGATCCCGATGACCATGCCGCTTTTGCCGGCATTCCGGTAGCTGTCATAGATACAGATCACGAGCAGGATCAGCGAGAACACGGACAGCATGAACGAGACCAGCCCGGCTGCCGTGCTGTTCTTCAGGTCATTGATGATCGTATCGCGCCGCGAGATCGTGAAATGCCTTGTTTTCCCGATACTGCCGAGCGGCTCCTCTTCTTCCAGGATGTCCGTCTGTTCCGTTTTCATTTTGTCTTATAATACGGGAGCACTGCATGAAACCGCTTCCTGAGCGCCCCGTGGTCCTGTACGGCCTTGACGGCGGCGGTCCGCCGCACGACAAAGTCCGAAAGCTTCTGCATATATTCGTCGGTGGTGATCTGTCCGTCCGCAACGTAGGAAAGTCCTTTTTCCCAGCTTGCGGTCAGCTCCGGGTTCAGAAGCTGCTTCATGGAAAGCTCCACCGTGTCATAGACCAGTTCGCCGAAAAGCTCCGGCGTCACGATCTGTGTCTTCTTATTCGTTTTCAGGTAATGGATGGTATTCAGCTTCTTCAGGATCTCCGCACGGGTCGCGGAAGTCCCGATGCCGCTGCCCTTGATCTGCGCGCGCAGGTCTTCATCTTCAATGAGCTGGCCTGCATTCTCCATCGCGAGGATCAGGCTGCCGGAATTATAGCGTTTCGGCGCGGAGGTCTCGCCCTCCCGGATCGTAAAGTCTTTGATCCCGAGCAGATCTCCTTTTTTCAGGCCGGAAAGCAGGGGATACAGCACGTCATTGCCGGAAAGCTCGGTATTCTCGCTCTCCCCGCTGTCCTTCTTTTTCCCGGCGGATCTTCCGCTCTCTTCCGCGTTTCCATAGACCTTCAGGTATCCGGGATCCTTCAGGATGCGGAAGGAGGAAAAGAAGCGTTCGTTCCCGACTCCGAGGGTCAGCGAAAAGCGTTCATAGACCGCCGGCGGGTAAAAGATCGAGAGGAAACGCCTTACGATCAGTTCATATACCTGCCTTTTCACGGGATCCAGGCTGTTCAGGGCGGAAAGCCCCTGGCCGGTCGGGATCAGCGCGTAGTGGTCCGTGATCTTTTTGTCGTCGGTGTAAACGGTCTTTTCGATGCCGTGATGCCGTCCTTTTTCAAGGACCTCTGCCGCAAAGGCACCGAGCTCCGGCAGGCTTTTCAGT
>CADBQM010000333.1 GCA_902796795.1 uncultured Eubacteriales bacterium | reverse complement strand
GACCTGCACGCGTGTCGCGCACTCCCAGAGCATCATCGAGACCGCGGAGCGCGAAGAGCCCGCAAGGAAGGCCTACGAAAAGAACGGTCCGAAGTACATCATGGCGCCCGCGAACGCGATCAGAAAACATCCGCTCGTGGAAGAACGGGAAGAAAAGCTCCGCGATTACGCGGAGACCGCGGCCATCAACCGGATCGAAGAAGGCCGGGATCCTTCCATCGGGATCATCACCTCTTCCACCTCCTATCAGTACGTAAAAGAGGCTTTCCGGGACCGTTTCCCGGTCCTGAAGCTCGGCATGGTGCATCCGCTGCCCATCGAACTGATCCGCCGTTTCGCGTCTTCCGTCGATAAACTCGTCGTCGTGGAAGAACTGGACGACGTGATCGAAGCCCACGTGAAAGGCCTCGGCCTTGCCTGCGTCGGGAAGGAACTGTTCTCCCGCCTCGGCGAGCTCAGCCAGAATATCGTCCGCGAGAAGATCTCCGGTCTGCTCTCAGAAGCGGCCCCGGAAGAAGCGCTCCCCGACAGCCCGGAAGGTACGGCGGCGCTCCCGGAAGAACTGCCGGTCCGTCCGCCCATCATGTGCGCGGGCTGTCCGCACCGCGGCCTCTTTTACGTCCTGAAGAAGCTGAAACTCACGGTGCTCGGCGACATCGGCTGCTATACGCTCGGCGCTTCCGCCCCGCTCTTCGCGGTCGATACGACGATCTGCATGGGCGCTTCGATCTCCGGCCTGCACGGCTTCATCAAGGCCTCTGAACCGGAAGCCGCAAAAAAGACCGTTGCCGTGATCGGCGATTCGACCTTCATCCACTCCGGAGTGACGGGTCTCATCAACGCGGCCTATAACGAATCCAATTCCACGGTCATCATCCTGGACAATTCCATCACCGGCATGACCGGCCACCAGCAGAACCCGACGACCGGCTTCAACCTGAAGGGCGACCCCTGTACGAAGATCGACCTCGAGACGCTCGTGAAGGCCGTCGGCATCCGCCGGGTCCACGTCGTGGATCCCTACGACCTCGCGGCCGTCGAAAAGGCGGTGCGGGAAGAGCTCGCGGCGGAGGAAGCCTCCGTCATCATCTCCCGCCGGCCCTGCGCGCTTCTGAAATACGTAAAGCATAACGGCCCGATCGCCTGCGACAGCACGAAGTGTGTCGGCTGCAGGCGCTGCATGCAGGTCGGCTGCCCGGCGATCCGGATGAACGGGAACCACGCCGAGATCGACCGCACGCTCTGCACCGGCTGCATGGTCTGCGCGCAGCTCTGCCCGATGGGCGCGCTTAAGAAGCCCCAGGAAGGAGGCGCTGAATAATGGAAAAGAAACTGATGATCGTCGGCGTCGGCGGCCAGGGGACCCTGCTCGCGAGCAAACTGCTCGGACGGATGCTCCTGACCCGCGGCTATGACGTCAAGGTCAGCGAAGTCCACGGCATGAGCCAGCGCGGCGGTTCCGTCGTGACGTACGTGAGCTTCGGCGATAAGGTCTACTCCCCGATCGTGGACAAAGGCGAAGCGGACGTCATCGTCTCCTTCGAGCTTCTGGAAGCGGCGCGCTACCTGCCGTATCTTAAGAAAGGCGGGACGATCGTCGTGAATACGCAGGAGACCCTGCCGATGCCCGTGATCACGGGCGCGATGGCCTACCCCGCGGACCTGGTCCGGAAACTGAAGGACAGCGGCGCGGCAGTCGAAGCGATCGACGCGCTCACGCTCGCGGAAGAAGCCGGCACCGCGCGTGCCGTCAACCTGGTCCTGATGGGAAAACTCTCCGCTCACTTCGACTTTACGGAGGAAGAGTGGATGAACGCGATCGAAAGCAGCGTTCCCCCGCGCTTTATCGATATGAACAAGAAGGCATTTTTACTTGGCAGACAGGCTTAAAGAGGAGGCGTTTTATGGGGTATTTCCAGCCTGAGATCGAATGTGCGGACCGCGAGACCATTCTGAAGATCCAGAATGAGAAGCTGTTAAAGCAGGTTCAGCATGTGTGGAACGATCTTCCGTACTACCGGAAGAAAATGGAAGAAAAGGGCGTCACGCCGGAAGACATCAAGAGCGTGGACGACCTGTACAAGCTGCCCTTCTTATCGAAGGCCGACCTTCGGGACGCCTATCCGGACGGACT
>CADBQM010000332.1 GCA_902796795.1 uncultured Eubacteriales bacterium | reverse complement strand
ACCGGATCCTGGACGTAACGGTGCCGGAGCTTCCGCAGGATAAACCGACCTACCTGATGGGGGTCGGGACGCCGGAGAATATCCTGGAAGCCGTGGACCGCGGCGTGGATTTCTTCGACTGTGTCTATCCTTCCCGGAACGGGCGTCACGGACATGCATATACGCACAGCGGAAAGCTGAACCTTCTGAACGCCTGCTATGAGAAGGACCTGCGGCCGATCGAAGAGGGCTGCAGCTGTCCGGCCTGCCGCGATTACAGCCGCGCCTACATCCGCCATCTGATGAAGTCCGGCGAAATGCTGGGGATGCGCCTCATTACGCTGCACAATCTGTATTTCTACAATCATCTGATGGAAGAGATCCGGAGCGCGATCGAAAACGGGAACTACCATTCTTTTAAGGAAGAGACGATCCGCCGGATGAAAGAGGGCGGAGAAACGATTTCAAGTTGACGGAAAGGCTTTTTTTTGTTATGTTCTATGCGGTGTTTACCGTAAATACACGGAGGTTTTGAAGATGAAAAAACTTGGTATGCTTGCACTTTTCATGTATGGCGCCGCGCCGCTGCTCGGCTGTATGCCGGCCGCAGGCGGTGAATCGGAACAGAATCCCACGACGATGATCCTGATGTACGTCGGCGTCATGGTGGTGTTCTTTGTCGCCATGTACTTTATCGCGATCCGCCCGCAGCGGAAGCAGCAGAAGGAACAGCAGCAGCTCCTGGCCTCGATGCAGGTCGGCGATACCGTGCTGACTTCTTCCGGTTTCTACGGCGTCGTGATCGACATCACGGATGATACCGTGATCGTGGAATTCGGCAACAACAAGAACTGCCGTATCCCGATGCAGAAGTCCGCGGTCGTACAGCTGGAGCACCCGGAAGGTGCCGCGCCGCAGCCGCAGGTCGAAAAGAAAGAAGAGAAGACCGAAGAAAAGTCCGAAGAGAAGCCCGCGAGGAAGCTTTTCGGCAGAAAATAAAACGTCCGTCGGCAGGAGAAGCAGATGAAGATCGAAAGAGCGGCGGCAATCCCGCTTGTGGTACATGACCCTTATTTTTCCGTCTGGTCCGCGGCGGACCGCTTAAATGACGGTGACCCCGTACACTGGTCCGGGGCGCGTCAGGCGCTGCGCGGATCGCTCCGCGTCGGTGGGGAAGATATTGTTTTCCTGGGAAATGCGCCGCAGATGAGAGCGGCGGAGCAGGAAGAGGTCTCTGTGACGGCGTCGTCGACCGAATACCGCTTTCGTGCGGACGGTCTTCCGTTCACTGTGCGCTTCACGTCACCGCTGCTGCTTTCCGACCCGGTCCTTCTGTCCCGCCCGGTCACGTATATCAGCGTGCGCATTCCGGCAGAGGCAGTTTTTGCCGGCTCGGTCTCGCTTTGCTTTACGGTCTCGCGGGACCTTGTGAGCCGCAGCGACGCCGTGCTTTCCGCCTTTTTCGGCCGTTACGGCAAGGAAAAGCCCTTCTCCTACGCGATGATGGGCCGCGCGAAGCAGAAACCGCTCGGTGACAGCTCGGACAATACCCCAATCGACTGGGGCTATGCTTACCTCGCTTCGGATACGCCGGGCGCAGCCGTTTTCTTTGACGCTGCTTTAGGCGCGCTCGTCCTGACGGGGACGTTTAATGAAGAACGGGAGATCAACCTGGCGCTGGCCTATGACGATCTCGTCTCGATCAATTACTTCGGCGATTTCCTAAAAGCCCTGTGGACCGAAAAATATCCGACGATCCTGGACGCCGTCGAAGGCGCTTTCCTGGACCGTGAAGAAACGCTTGAAAAAGCAGCGGCTTTCGATAAGGAACTTGAAAAAGCGGCGCTTGACGCCGGCGGCGAGGACTATGCCTTCCTCGCGCTGATGAGCTTCCGCCAGACGATCGCCGCGCACAAGCTGATCCGGGATGAAAAGGGAGAACTGATCTTCCTTTCCCGCGAGAACGACTCCAACAGCTGCATCGGCACCGTGGACGTCAGCTATCCTTCCGTACCGCTGTTCCTCCTTTATGCGCCGGAACTCGTGAAGGGCATGCTGCGGCCGGTCTTCCGCTTTGCGGACTGCCCGGTGTGGCCGTATGATTTCGCCCCGCACGACGTCGGCCGTTACCCCTATGCCTGGGGCCAGGTCTACGGTCTGAAGCGGGACATCGGCCTTTATGACCACGAGGCAGGCACCGTCTGCCCGCCGGTATACCAGTTCCCTAAAGGCGCGGACGTGTTCCGCTTAGAAGGGCAGATGCCGGTCGAAGAATGCGGCAATATGCTGATCATGACAGCAGCCGCGGCGCTTACGGACGGAAACGCAGACTTTGCCAGGCCTTATTTTGAAACGCTGAAGGGCTGGACCGCCTACCTGCTCGAATACGGCGAGGATCCGGGCGAGCAGCTCTGCACTGACGATTTTGCCGGCCACCTGGCACACAACGTGAATCTTTCCCTGAAGGCGATCATGGGCGTCGAGGCTTTCTCAATCCTGAACCGCCTGGCGGGCAATGCCGAAGAAGAAAAGCGTTATCACGAAAAGGCCGCGGCGATGGCAAAGAGCGTCCTTTCCCGCTCGGCTGCCGGCGACCATACGGCGCTCGTCTACGGGAACGAAGGAAGCTGGAGCCTCAAATACAACGCGGTATGGGACCGGATCTTTAAGAGCGGCCTCTTCCCGCAGTCCTTCTTTGATACGGAACTTTCCTATTATATAAAGAAGGAAAACGGATTCGGCGTGCCGCTGGATTCCCGCGCGGATTATACCAAGAGCGACTGGATCCTCTGGTGCACGGCAATGACGGACGATCCGGAAAAGAGAAAGGCGCTGATCGGGCCGGTCGCGCGCTTCCTGAAAGAAACGGAGAGCCGCTACCCGTTCTCTGACTGGTACGATACGAAGACCGGGAAGTACTGCCACTT
>CADBQM010000331.1 GCA_902796795.1 uncultured Eubacteriales bacterium | reverse complement strand
TTGTTGTAGTAGGCGCAGGCAAGGAGACGCGTGCCGGTATAAATGTCAAAACCGATCTCGCCGGTGTCGGCATAGCATTCCCGGAGCAGGACCTCCGAGCTGTCTTCGCCGCCCTTCAGTACAAAATTGACGGATCCCTTGATATACTGCGGAACACCGTCGACCTGCATGGCGCCGTTCCATACGTGCACGCGGGTATAGCGGTTGGAACAGCAGCGTTCGTCCACGACACCGTAGGTATAATCGACGATGATCACATCCGTGAAGTGTCCGTCCGTGTGCCGGGTGTAGACACCGATATTGCCCTGCAGGCCCGGCAGCTGGTTCGAAAAGTAAAGATTGTTTGCGATCACTTCCACACCGCCGCCGTCCGGACCGATGCAGAGACCGTATTTTCTGCCGTTTTTAAAGGTGGTATTTGCCAGGGTGAAATGAACGTAATTGGTAATACGCAGGCAGGAAGCGAGTCCCATGCCGTCGATCTCGCCGCCGGTGATACACAGATTGCGGGAAGGCTTCGGAACTTCGCGGCCGGTGGGACCGATCCATTCAATGACGAAGTCCATCTCTTTTCTGCAGACCAGACGGGTCATCGGCTCCATCTGAAGAGAGCACTGGTTGGTGATGATGATGGGCGAGGCAACGTCGTAAGTTCCTTCCGGGATCAGGAGGGTCCTGAGTGGGTTGTCTTTGACCGCACGGAGGATGCGAGGGGCGTCATCGGTCTCGCCGGGAAGGCGGGGGTATTGATCCAATGTAACCATCATGAGTTTCCTTTCTGATACAGAAAGACCCGGCAGACGCCGGGTCTTTTCGTTATTTCTTTCCGAACAGGCTGAAGCCTTTCTTTTCGTAGGGCTCACAGGCGAAAGACGTCATCGTGTAGCCGGTCTCGTCGATCACAGCCTTCAGCGCTGCTTCGTCAAGGGGCTCTTCCGCGATGATCTCCGCATTCTTTGCCGTATGGGAAGCGGTGACCTTTTTGACCTTGAATTTATTGCGGATGGCATCATTTACGTGTGCCTCGCACATATTGCACATCATACCGTCGATGCCGACGATCATTTTTACCATGATTCCTGACCCTCCTTTGGTAAGCCTTGGGTAATCCCGCGGATATCATACAGGAAAACGGGCGGAGGGTCAAGTGCCGGAACCAAAAGACGGAAACCGAGGGAACCGGCGGAAGAAGCGCAATAAACAGCGGGAAACTCCCCGAAATACAGCAAAAAACAATCTTGAAAATCCCCCCTTTCTCTGGTACACCATAGAAGGTATCAACCGGCTTTTGCCGGCAGATCAGCGGAATCAAAGGAGGTTTTTCCGTATGTTAAGTTTTGAAGTCAAGATCGGCCTGATCCCGATCCGCCGTGAATCCGGCCGCGCATTTTCCAAAAAGGATTACAAGCCCGGCATGAAGCTCGGCAATTTTAATCCCTTTACTGCAGGCCAGCGCGGCGAGCACTGCGTTGCCTATATCAAAGAGCATTTCACGAACGAGCATGTGTGCTTTGCGGATATCGAAGGCATCAATGAAGAGAACATGCTGTTCACGGAAGCGGACGTGCCCGCAGTCGTTGAGCGCATGCAGCAGGAGAAGGTCGACGCGATCTTCCTGATCAACACGAACTTCGGCAACGAGGAAGTCGCCGGCATGGTCGCACGCGAACTGAATAAGCCCGTACTGCTCTGGGGCCCGCAGGACGACTCTTTCCTGGAGGACGGCACCCGCTACACCGATACGCAGTGCGGCCTGTTCGGCATGAGCCGCATGCTGCAGCGCATGAACGTGCCTTTTACCTACATCAAGAACTGCTTCATCGAGGATGAGGCGTTTACACAGGGCTTTAAGGAGTTCATCTCCGTGACCTGCATGGTCAAGAACTTCCATAATCTCCGGATCGGCCAGGTCGGCCTGCGGCCGAAGCCCTTCTGCTCCGTCATTGTGAACGAAGGCGAGCTGATGCAGAAGTTCGGCATCCAGATCATCCCGATCAACCTGGCGAACTTCAAGCGCGTCTTCGACAACAACCTGGAGAACCGGAAGGAAGAGCTGGCAGCATTGTCGGAAGACTTCATGAAGAAGTTTGAATTCGACGAATTCTCGAAGGAACGCGTCGACCGCATGAGCTGCTTCATCCTGACCTATCAGGATCTCTTCAAGCAGTACAACCTGGATGCGGTCTCTGCGGAATGCTGGACGGCGATGGGCCAGCTCGTACAGTGCTCGCCCTGCGCTTCCTATTCGCCGCTCGCGGATATGGGCTACATCATCGGCTGCGAGAGCGACCTGCACGCGGTCATCACCCAGGTGCTCTTAAAGAGCGCGGCGCTCGGCGAGAAGGTCCCCTTCCTTGGCGAGTTCACGACCCGTCATCCGTCGAACCCGAACGCGGAGCTCCTGTGGCACTGCGGACCGTTCGCACATTCGCTGCATGATGCGGACCAGCCCTGCTTCGTGGACCATATGCGCGCGAACCTGCGTGTCCGGAACGGCGAGTTTACAGTCTCCCGTTTCGACCAGGAGGACGGCAGATATATGCTCGTCGCCGGCGAAGTGAAGAGCACGGAAGGCCCGTACACGACGGGGACCTATCTCTGGGCAGAGTTCAACGATCTGGATGCCTGGGAGCGCCGGCTCATCGAAGGCCCCTACATCCATCATATGTCGGAGATCGAGGGCAATTACCGGAACTGCCTGAAGGAGTTCTGCAAATATGTCCCGAACCTGACTTTTGACGACAGTGTAAAATAAGAGGATAGAAAAATGGCAGATATCGTTGGTATCGGATGTGCGATCCATGACCTGATGCTGATCGTGGATAAGTTTCCGGAGGAAGACAGCAAGGGCGGCGCGATCGAATCGAAAGAGCAGTCCGGCGGACCCTGCGGCGTGGCGCTGATCGCGGCATCGAAGCTTGGTGTTTCCGCGAAATACATCGGAAAGGTCGGCGACGACAATTCCGGAAACGTCGTACAGACCAATCTTGCAAAATACGGCGTGGATATTTCGGATCTTTACGTGGCAAAGGGGGAGAAGACGCGGCTCTGCATCGTGATCTCCAACCGTTCCAATTCTTCGCGCACCTGCATCGGCGCGGGCGGCGGTACGCCGAACCTTACCCTGCAGCCGGAGGAAGTGCCGCTGGAAGCGTTGAAAGGCGCAAAGTTCCTGCACGTGGACGGCGTCAATTATGACGCGGCGCTCTTTGCGGCGAAGAAGGCAAAGGAAATGGGCGTGAAGGTCTCCATGGACGCGGACGG
>CADBQM010000330.1 GCA_902796795.1 uncultured Eubacteriales bacterium | reverse complement strand
GTCGACACCGGCATCGACCGTTCCTTCCGGGAAGACCTTCAGCAGGGCTTTCAGGTTTTCTTCCTTTCCGAGCGGCTTCGGGACGGCCGGATCCGAGAAGCCCGCTTCCGCGGCCTCTTCCGCGCTGAGGCCGCCGTTTTCCGGCGCCGTAAGCGCCAGGCCTTCCCCGTGCGCAAAACGGATCACGGCAGTATCGCCGTCGTACGTCATATCGAGCGCCCGAGGCGCGTCTGCCGCGATACTGAGCCCGTATACATGGCGGAGTGCGAGCAGCCCCAGGCGCTCGCCCGGTTTCCTTTTGTGCTTCGGATGGATGTCGTAGATCATACCCGCGTCGCCGGTCGACGCAAGCCAGGTATCCGGCGTCCTGTCGGCCGCTTCTTCCTGGGCTCTCCGGACCTCCGGATAGCGCGCGCCGCTGCATCCGAGCCAGGAATAAAAAGGTGCAAGCTGAACTTCCAGGAAAGGCAGCGCGGGATCCTCAAAATCCGCGCGCCATTTTTCGATCAGTGTCTGAAGGAGCTTTGCGTACAGCTCGGGATGGGTCTCGTCGCTGCAGCCCTGGTACCAGAGAAAGCCCCGGAGCGTATAGGGCATCAGCGTTTTCAGCATGGTCTCATAAAGTCCGCAGGGGCGCCAGGGATGCAGCGGTCCGATCACGTCGGCGCCCTCTTCTGCCGCCGGCATCATCGTCATCGCTTTTTCCTGCATCTCCCTGGAAAAGCCGGGGAAAAGCACCCTCTCAAAAGGCGTCGGATCTTCCGGATCCGAAAGCACGTTCATCGGCGTCTTTTTGTAGGCTTCCGCCGCCGCGTCGGGATCCCGGACGGCTTTCAGGCCATCTTCGTATTCTTCGAGCCAGATACCGGCGCCGGCTTTCAGGACCGTCTCTTCCGGCAGCCAGCAGACCGCGCGCGACCCGCCCCAGTTGCAGCCGATGACCGCGACCGGGCAGCCCAAAAGCGGCTGGATCTTCCGTTCGAAATAGTAGCTCACGGCCGAGAAATAAACGATATCTTCTTCCGTAAGGCAGCGCCACCGGCCGAAATTCGGCAGCGGAAGCAGCTTTTCCATACCGTGGAAAGAATATTCCGGACAGTCGAAGAAGCGGAACATGCGCCGCTCCTCTTCCGGGAGCGCGGCAAGCCCGGCGCGTTCTTTCTTCAGCTCCGCGTCGGTGCTCATCAGGTATTCCATGTTGGACTGTCCGCCCGCCAGCCAGACTTCGCCGACCGCGACGTCACGGATCGTCACCGTATCATCTCCGTCGGAGAGCACGAGCGTTTTGTCAAGTCCCGCGGAGAGCGCCGGCAGGACCGCGGTAAAATGTCCTTCTTTGTCTGCCGCCGCTCCGGCTTCCGCCGTAATATTGCCTCCTGCGTCCAGAAGACAGGCTTTTACTGTTTTTCCGGCATCCGAAGTCCCGAAGATCTTCACGGGCTTCTCCCGCTGGAGCATCATATGGTCGCTGAATACACAGGGTAATCTGAGCATGATTTATCCTCCTGTTTATGTGCACTCCCGGTCAGCAGATCTTCAGTACATTCGCTGCGATCGACGGCAGTTTGTCCGGCAGTGCAGCCGTCAGCAGGCCGAACTCCTGCCGGAAGGGAACCGGGCCATATCCGAGCAGTTCAACGGAATGAACGCTTTCTCCGGCAAAACTGCGCAGGACCACCGAATCTCCGCCCTTTGCGCCCATCATGAAGGCATATACCGCGCCGTCTTTCTGGACAAAACGGAAATCGTTTATGGTCCAGTCGGTCTTATCCTCCCGGAAGCCTTCGATCTTGACAAAGGTGTCGCCTTCGCCGAAGACACGCCAAGGACGTGTCCCGTATACCGCTTCGCTGTTGATCCGGAACCATGCGGCAAGCTGGTCCAGGATATAATCTGCTTCCTCATCGATGGTGCCGTCGGGGCGCTGCAGGATGTTCAGCAGCATCACGCCGTTTTTGGAGATGATGTCGACCAGCATCTCGACGATCTGTTCCGGCTTTTTATACGGGCTGTGCACGTCGTAGAACCAGTTGCCGATGCAGGTGTCCGTATGCCACGGCTCCGGCATGATACCGGGCAGCTGGCTCTTTTCGATATCCAGCACGCCTACGCTGTAGATCTCGGGCCGGCGGTCCTTCTGCAGGTATACCGCGCGGTTCTCCCCGTAATGATCGATAGAGGTGTTATACAGCTGCGCGACAGCCGTGAGGCCGCAGCGGTACGCATCCGCGTCCTGAGCGGCGCCGCCCGACTCGCTGAGCCAGTGCGCCCCAAAGGGCAGCGCACCGTCGGTATAAAGAAGATCGGGGTGGAAGCGGTCGATCATCTCGCTGATGCAGCGGAGCCAGTACTCGTGATAGGCCTTGTTGGGCGTATACCAGGGCGCGTCGCCGTCGGCCGGGTGCTCATAGTTATCAAAGTAGAAATCCCGGTATTCGGGGTCGTTGCCGTCATAGGGCACGCCGGCATAGGGTCCGGATTTATCGCAGCCCTTATTGACGCGCCACCAGGAGAAAGAGGCCCCCAGATGCTCGCTGATGCCGAAAGGCAGGCCGAACTTGTCGGCAGCGGATCTCCACAGGGCAAGAATGTCTTTGTGCGGACCGACGTTGACGCTGTTCATGCGGTTGATCTTTGAATCATAATTGAAGAAGTGATCGTGGTGCGTGCCCTGCGTCATAAAATACCGGGCGCCGGCTTTGTAATACTTCTCCATCAGGCCGTCCGGATCAAAATTCTCCGCCTTCCACAGCGCACAGATGTCCTTATAGCCGAATTTGGAAGGATGGCCGTAGTGCCGCAGATGATATTCATACTGCGGCGTGCCCTCAATGTACATATTGCGGGCATACCAGTCCCCGAACATCGGCACGCTCTGCGGACCCCAGTGGCTCCAGATGCCGAATTTGGCATCCCGGAACCATTCCGGCGCGGTATACTGACGCAGTGAGTCAAAACTCGGTTCAAAATGCTCGTTCATATTCGTCTCCTTTCCTCCTCCCTCAGAGGGTTCTTTTCTGCTTTACGTCTGCTTAAATATTGATCCAGATCCCGATGTCGTGCATCTCTGAATCCGGAATACTCTGATAAAAGCGCTGGGCTTCATCATTGCTTGCCGTCAGGGCGATCAGCGTATCGACGCCCTGCGCTTTCAGCCTTTTTTTCAGCGCGGCAAGCAGCGCCTGCGCGACGCCCCGGTGCCGGCAGTGCTTCACGACGCAGATCCAGTCCAGATAGGCTTTGACGGAACCGTCAAAATGCGAAGGGATGAGCACGGCGTCGATGCGCCCGACGGCCTGTCCTTCCACGTAGGCGATAAACGACAGCGCACTCTGGAACTTCCGGTCGCGGAAACTGGCTTCGACACTTCTTAAATATGCTTCGTCGATCTCCCAGCCCCAGAAGTCTTCCTCTTCCCGGAGCATTGCTTCAAAGGACAGTATATCCGGGATCTCCTCTGCCGTATACGGCTTTATCGTGATATCACCGTACGTATCTTCCGCCGGAGCGCCGTCCTCTTCTGTAAGCGAAAGCACCGCGATCACTTCTTCGCCGTCATATTCGCCGGTCTCCCGGAAGCCGAAGGAATGATAGAGCTTCCGGGCGACGTCGTTTTCCGGTTCGTAGGAAAGCCAGCAGTACGCCGCACGGCCGCAGGGAAATGTTTTAATATAATCCAGCGCCAGGCGGACCGCCTCCCGGCCGTATCCCTTCCCCTGGAAGCGTTCGTCGATCATCAGCCGCCAGAGATTGTAATTCCCTCTGGCGATCTGTGGCGCGTCGTCCCAGTCGTCATCGACGTCATAACCGATCATCAGGAAGCCGACCGGAATATCATCATCATAGATGCCGAAGGGAAAGGCCTGCCCATTTCCCGTGACCGCCGTGTAGGCTTCGATCACGCTGACGTCGTTCGGTGCGACAAAATCCTCCTGGTATTCCGCCACTTTCAGCTTCAGCAGCTCCCAGACGTTTTTCCCGTTAACTTTTTCCAGTCTCAGCATATTTCTCCGCTCTCTTATCCGATGCCGTTCAGGCCTTCGTAAGGCACCTGAAGATGCTTCCGTTCATCACACGTGGCTGAAGACAGTTTATCAATATCGCTGGTTTTTGTCCAGTTGTCCCCGTGCCGCATCTGCGGCTTTCCTTGCGGTCTTCCGCCCCTGTTGTTATAATGAATGTAAGAACAACTTCGATCGGAGGTAGACAATGAGAGAATTATTCGACAGATCCCGTGTCACGGGCTTTCTGCACGCGGACGGGCAGATCATGGTAAACGGAAACGGGGAGGAAGTCCTGCTCCGCGGCTGGGGCATGGGCAACTGGGACAACCCGGAAGGCTTCATGATCGGCGCCACCGGCTTTTTCGGGCTTCCGGGCGGACACAGCGTCATGGGCAGGATGGACCGCGGTCGCGCGCTCGAGCAGATCGTCCGGGAGACCTGCGGCAGTAAATACCTGGAAAGCTTCTGGGACCGCTGGCACCGGGCGTGGCTTTCGGAGGCCGATATCCGCCTGCTTTCCGAGCGGGGCTACAATTCCGTGCGCCTGCCGATCCGTGCCTGCTCCTTCCTGAAGGAAGAACCCGGCATCGAATGGAACGAATGCTCTTTTACGATGCTGAACGACGTGCTCGACTGGTGTGAAAAATACCGGATCTACGCCATCATCGACATCCACGCGGCGACGGCGGCACAGAGCTGCATCCCCTGCGACGACGGCGTCGACAACGCGCCGCATTTCTATACCGACGAAGAAGCGATCGACCGGATGTATATCCTGATGGAGGAGTTCGCCCGCCGCTATAAAGACCGCGAGATCGTCGGCGCTTACGACGTCATGAACGAGCCGCTCTCCATGACGCAAAGGAACGCGGAGCTGCTGCCCGTCCTGAAGGATTTCTACCAGGAGATGGTCCGCCGCTTCCGTGTGATCGACAAAAACCACCTGATCCTGCTGAACGGGACCCAGTTCAGTTCCCGGCTCGACATCTTCGACCGGGACTATGACCCGGAGTGTCACAATTATGGGATCGCCCTGCACGCCTACGCCATGGTCAGCCCCGAAACGGTCTCCTTCACCGAGGCCTTTGAGACTTCAAAGAAGTGGAACATCCCGCTCTGGCTCGGTGAGACCGGAACCGCGAAAGAATACGCCTGGCAGACCACCGTCTACGAGATCTTCCGGGAGCACCATGCGGGCTACAATCTCTGGAGCTTCAAGACCTGCAATGAGACCGGCGCCGCCAAAGTGCTTTATTTCGATCCGCCGGCGGAGTGGCAGCTGATCGTCGACTACGCACTGCGCGGCGGTCCGAAACCGGGCTTCCTGCACGCGCAGGCGATCTTCGATGAGTTTCTGAAGAATGCTTCCTTTGAAAACTGCAGGGAAGATCCGACGTACCATCCTTACCTGCTCAGGGAAGGCGATTTTGAGATCCCCGCGATCGGTTACAACGACGCCCCGGAGGAAGGGAAACACAGTATCCGCAGGCTTCCGTCCCCGGCGAATTACCGCTCCTCTGACGGCTTCTCCTTGGTCTGTGAAAAAGGCTTCCTGCCGCCGGTCGCGATGCCGGGCGCCGGAAGGGACGGCATCCACGTACGGGATCATCTGCTCCTTTCGCTTGCCGAAGGCGAATACGTTTCCTATACGGTCCTGGATCCGGGCACTTACAGTTTTGGTATCACTTATGCGGCCGACGCGGACGTCCGGCTCCAGCTGTACGATGAAGAAAAGCTGCTGACGGAAACGGTCCTCCCCGCGGCGGAAGAGACCGTTCCCGCCCCGGGCACTGTCCATCCGCTGTTCCCGGCAGAACCGGCACCGAATACGTTAACGACCGCCTGCCTTGCCGAGATCTCCGGTGAGCACGTCCTCCGACTGCAGGTCCTTCAGGGCAGCATCCGCGTCGGAAAGATCCTGATCCGGAAGGCCTGACCCGCGGGCAGCCGCTCAGATAAAAAACAGGCGCCGAAGTTCGGCGCCTGTTTTTTTCTGTTCTTCCGGGATCAGCCGGCATCGATCATCTTCCGGATGAATACGCGCTCCAGCATTTCTTTCTTCCCGGAAAGTTCCGTCCCCGGGCGGTACAAAGCCTCCGAAAGGCTGTACAAACCTGCAGCAAGCTGCGAAAAGGTCTGGATGCTGAGGGTAAGATCGGGCGTTTCAGCGCTCTCCTCCACTTTCTCCGTACGTCCGCTGCGGTAAGTGACTTCAAAAGTACCGCCGGCTTCCGGGAGAAAACCGTCGGTGACCCGGAGCACATACGATCCGCTGCCTTCCGGCTGTTTCATTTGTTCCAGCACTTTCTTCGCATCCAGCACGCGTCCCATCAGATGACCGCCCAGTTTTTCTTCCGCGTGATCGCATTCCGGCAGCAGGAACGACATATGAATATCTTCCGGGATCTCCAGGATCACATGCTCCAGTTTTGCCCGCATGCCATAGATAAATCCGAGCACTGAGAAAAAGGCTGCCGGGCTGTCAAAGACCAGCTCTTTTGCGCGAAGATCCCCCGAGAACGGGCCTTCCGGACCGTGCTCAAAAACAAATTTGAGATAGGCGCGGTCTCCTTCCGTGTCCGAAAAGATATACGTATAGCTCTGGCTTTTCGACCACCAGTCCGGTGCTCCGTATTCCCCGTTTCCGCGGTAAGCCCAGTCTTCTTCCGACCGTACGTCTGCCAGGTTTTTATTTCGGACACAGCGTTCATACAACGCCTTCAGTGCAGGGATCTCGCTTTCAGAGCGCGCCTGCCGCACGTCCATCGTACAGCTGAAATCCCGCAGTTCCTCCACCGGGAATTTCTGGGTCAGGCGCTCCGTCACAAGGTCAAAACCGTATTTCCGGTAAAACGCGAAGGAAAAAGGATGCAGCACAGCAAAAAGATCCCCGCGCGCCCTGAAATCCCGAAGGACCGCCGCCATCATCGCGCGGACGTTGCCGTAACCGCGCGCTTCCGGAAGGGAGCCGACCATATTGATCTCACTTACAGGGATGACAGCGCCTTCAAAATAGACTTTCCGGGATGAAGTAACAAAACTTGTCTGCATCCGGCCGGCTTCGTCAAACAGGCCCCAGGCCTCTTCTGTCCGCGGCGTTTCGCCTGTGCCCTGCTTCCGGAACTCCTCTTCTGCCTTCTTTTCATCCCAGCCGTGCAGGAAAGCCGTCCCAATGATCCTGTCGCTTTCGAACCACTCTTCCCAACGCTCAAGCTTCCTGATCTCCATCCTGATATCTCCTCTCTTCATTGATTAACCAAAAACGCCGGATAAAGCTGCAGGCGTTCCAGCCTGTGCCTTATCCGGCGCTTCATTTCATGCGAATGATTTGCCCTCCGAGCATATGCTTATTATATCACAAGCATTCTGCAGATAAAAGAGGGAATCCGGTCTTCAGAAACCGCGGTGCAGCAGCCAGTCTGCCGCGATCTCCGACCACATCGCCGTATGCGGAACGTCCGGCGTCTCATCCTTTCCGTTATAAAGGCCGCCGCCGTGCGGACCCTCCTCAAACGTATGGATCTCATAGGGAACGCCGTGCACCGCCAGCTCCATGCAGAAATTCAGTGCGATCCGCGGATCGTCGCCGTGC